>CAYZQA010000008.1:58650-62299 GCA_964480745.1 uncultured Sangeribacter sp.
AAGAATAATTGATGAAAAAACTACTCGCCGCCGCGCTCCTGTTGTCGGGCGCCGCCTCAGCTTCCGCCGATATTACGGTGCGCTTCCCAGCCGGGGAGGCTAAGGAGGCATACGAAGTCCAATATGCCCTTCTTTCAGACATTGCCTCCGGGAATGCGAAGAAGGGGGAAACCGCTCAATATACAGTCAAAGATGATGCGTTCGTTATCCCGGTGCTGAAAGAGGGTACTGCCCAATATGTCTTTTCCGTCGATGATGGCAATTATATCATGGTTTATGCCGAGCCGAACGATGAGATCACGGTTTCGATCGAGAACATGAAGCCGCTCCGCTATTCCGTGGAGGGGAATGCCATGATGACGGATATTGCGCGTCTTGATTCGGAAGCGACTGCCATTCTGACCGATTATCGGGAGATGATGGAGCGCGGGGAAGTGACGCCTGAAAAGATGGCAATGGTGCAACACCGTTATGATTCTCTCTTCCTCGACTATATCGAGGCCAATCCGAAGAGTCATGGCGTGGCCTACGCTTTGCTTCATCTTGCCGGCGACAATTTCATGAATGCCTATGAGGGAATGACCCCGGAGGCGAAGCAGAGTCCGCTGATGTATATGGTGGAGGGTCATCGTCAGGATATAGAGGAGCGGATGGAAGCTGAGCGGCGGACGCGCCAGCTGTCAAGCGGAACATACACGGCGCCCAACTTTACGTTTAAGGACACGGAAGGGAAAGATGTTTCTATGTCTCAGTTCCGGGGGAAGTGGGTGATCATCGATTTCTGGGGCAGCTGGTGCGGATGGTGCATCAAGGGTTTCCCGAAGCTGAAGGAGGCTTATGCCGCGTTGAAGGATCGCGTGGAGATAATAGGTGTCGATTGTCAGGATTCCTACGAGACGTGGCAGAAGGCTGTGAAGAAATATGAGCTTCCCTGGGTTAATGTTTACAACCCGGAGGAGGGAGGCAATAAAGTGCTGGAGGCGTACGCAGTGCAGGGCTTCCCGACGAAAGTGATAGTGGATCCGGAAGGAAAAATCCGCAACATCACAGCGGGAGAGGACCCTGCCTTCTACGAAACGCTTCTTGACCTGCTGAATATTCCTTAAACGTCATTGACCCTCCATTGGCGATTCGCTACCCACAAGTCCCTGAAAATAAAGGAAGAAGGAGAGGGTGGCAAAGAAGAAAATAAAAAAGGGATAAAAATATTTTGTAGGAAAGAAAAAAACTGCTAACTTTGCATCGCGTTTGGGAAACGAACGCGATAGATGGTGAAATTAGCTCAGCTGGTTAGAGCGTCGGATTGTGGTTCCGAAGGTCGTGGGTTCGAAACCCACATTTCACCCCGAGAGGGACGACCATTCAGGTCGCCCCTCATTTTTTCATTACCACCATCCGGCAGCAGTAGCGGCGCGATATATCGCGCCGGAGTAGGCCCTCTTATTTCTCCACTCTTTACTTATGTTTGGCCCACTTCTTGATTCGCTTTTCAATCTCTGATTTGGGAAGACGCGCGTTTACATTCATCAGTTTCTGGAGTTTCTCAGCAGCTATCACACTTTCGATGACTCCCTTGTTCACCAATTCATCAAAAATGAAAAGGACTCCTCTCACTGCAACGTTTTGTCCTTCTGCGTACTTGCGTAGCTGCTTGTCTCCTGTCAAAAGCGTGGCCGAATGTTTCCTTGCATAATAACATACCGAGCAATCGGGTATTGACAGATTTCCCGAAACCGAAGAATGTTCCTCTACTATCTCTGCCAACTCTTTGGGATCAAATCTTTCGACTTTGATTCTTCCTTCAGCGACCATTTCAGTTAACGTCAGTGACTGAGCTGGATCTATGATTTCATTTATAACAAAATCAACCGTTCGAACATCATACGGTAGTTCACATAGTGAGCGCAGCAGTCCTACGGAATGCAAGTCAATGAATATGTTGGTATCGTTTACTATGATCTTCATTGGGTCAAACTAACTGAAGGTTAGATTTGATAGCGTCTACAGAAGTATTCAGCAATGCGGCAGCCTTGGATACAGTTATTACTTCATCTGCCAATGCTCGATATACCATCCTTGCGAAACGTCCGGATTTTTCGTATTCTATCCGCGATTTCTCTACCAATCCCCGGAAATCATCAATCCTATTCTTTTTCTTTTGATAGACACTATACCGATTGTCCGAGATTACGCCTAAGTTTTGGAGTGAAGACATAATATCATCTACCGATATACCAAACTGACGCTGAATGTCAATCAGTTCCGACAGTGAAATATCATGGCGGGTTTGCCCCAACTTTGATTTAAGCACATCGGCTGGGAGTAACATTTCGCTTGCAAAAGCATTGCACAAACTTTCTATCTCTTTTTTCGACACTTCCGGTGGAGTTTGGAGAAGAAGATGACCCAATTCATGAAGTGCGGTGAAGCGCTTCCGTTCTGTCGGGAAGGCTCCATTCACTACTATTATAGGTATTTTCTCATTTGCATACCCGCTAAGTCCATCAAAGCCTTCGTTCTCTGATAGTTCTATTACTTTGACTCCATTGTCTTCGAGCACCTCAATCACATTGGAGATACCATCTCGACCAAGTGAGAGGGTCTGACGGATTTCTCTTGCGAATTTCTTGGCATCATCCGATGATCGTACTTCCTTCCGGGGAAGTACAAAAGTCACTTTTGCTCCGGTGATCTCTTCTACTTCAAGATAGCGTTCCAATTCTTCTCGGACACGTTCCTTGACGGCATTTGCCATTTTCTCAGTGAAACCGGATTTTTTTCTAAATTCTACTTTGTCTACTTCCACGGTGAAAGGTCGGAAGAAGTAGTCGAGTTTCATTCCAAGTGCGTTTGCCAGGGCGATAAGGACAGAGCTGTCAGGTTTCATCTGACCCTTCTCATATTTGTTTATTGCCTGCCGACTGATCCGTGCAGGGAGTTCTTGAGCAAGTTTCTCAAGCGAAAAACCTCTCATCAATCTGGCTTGCTTCAATCGGCGAGGGAAGATATCAGATAGCTTAGTGTTCATATTGAGCTTATAATAATGATGTTTCTTGTTTCAGGTTGACAAATTTAATAAATAATTTTGATATGTCAACCATAAACCCAGTATTTTTTCTGGAACAGCATTTACCGGGATAATGTTAAGGCTACCTCTCTTAAACAATTTTTCCATCAGTTCCCGAGCTGGCTGGTTTGGCTATGTTTTGTTTTGGAACATAAGGAGATATTTGGAAATTAGGGAATTGGGGTCTCACTGAATTTTCAGCATTGCTACGCTCGCTGTGGAATCTCACAGAAACCTGTAAGGTGTTGATAATAAGGTAGTGGGGACGCGATGTATTTACCTGCCGCAGTAGGGACGCGATACATCGCGTCCTGAGTCCCGGAGGGACTCAACCATTGTTAACCACGGGCCCTTGCGGCCCGTGGATCAACAATCATCAAACCAATTACACGACCCCGGAGGGGTCGGACTATATAGTGGAGCCCCGCCGGGGCTCTGTATTATTGTGGATTTTATTTTTCCACGGGCCGCAAGGGCCCGCGGTTAATCGTAGTGTTGCCCCTCCGGGGCAATTCCTTCGAGGGGTTGAGTCCCTGCTATATAACTAATTTTCGGCCTTAGTTGATTGACTGAGTTTACTCA
>CAYZQA010000009.1:0-21980 GCA_964480745.1 uncultured Sangeribacter sp.
GTTGTTTATACTATCTTACACCATATATATATGAATTGGCCGGAGACATTATTTATTACGGGCATCGACACGGATGCCGGCAAGAGCTACGCCACAGGCTATCTCGCCAACCTCATGCGTGAGGAGGGCCTGAATGTGATTACCCAGAAATTCGTGCAGACCGGTAACACGGGCTTCAGCGAGGATATCGCCGTGCATCGCCGGATCATGGGGATGGAACCTGTGGCGGCGGACAGGCTCGGTGTGACGGCGCCGGTGATCTACAGCTACCCGGCTTCGCCGCTGTTGGCGTCGAAGATCGATGGCAAGCCGCTCGATCTCGGCCTGATCGATGAGGCTACGCGCGTGCTGCTCTCCTCCTACTCGCATGTGCTCGTCGAGGGGGCCGGTGGACTGATGGTGCCGCTCACAGAAGATTACCTGACTATCGACTACATCCGTGACCGGGAGCTACCTGTGGCGCTGGTTACAAACGGTAGACTGGGGTCTGTGAGCCACACGCTGCTCGCGCTTGACGCGCTCGAGCGTCGCGGCATACCGGTCTACGCACTGGTCTACAACACCTACTTCGACAGCGACAAAGTGATCGCCGCCGACACGCGCGAATACCTGCGCGCCCACCTCGGGCGGCGCTTCCCCGCCGCCCGCTGGATTGAGATGTAGGGACATGGCGCGCCATGTCCGGAGCCGGAGTAGGGACGCGATACATCGCGTCCATTGTGCGACCCCTCCGGGGTCGTGGGCATTAAAATAATGGCCTGTACCTCGGGCCGCAAGGGCCCGAGGCTAACCATGGTTGAGCCCCTCCGGGGCTCTTGGACGCGATATATCGCGTCCCTACTCCGGCAAGGCGTACCAGAGGCTGGTTTAACCGGAATAAATTTTTAACAATGGTTAAAAAGAAAATTTAACAGTTTTTGTTATTTAAATATGTGGGGATGCGCTAATTTTGTCGCCGTAATGCCCTACGAGTGTTACCCTGAACGATATTTCACAGCTGAACCCACCCATAAAGAGGAATTCACTTGCGAGAATCAACCTAAGGAATCTAACCTTTACGGAAAAACCAACCTAAGGAGCGGGCAAGGAGCTTCGTCCGCAACAACCTGAAAATCATACCTTCGTAGAATGAAACTCATCTCAAAGGCAATAACTTTGGCAGCATTGGGCATAGCCTCGTGCGTCGGCACGGCCTCCGCGGAGGATGTCGCGCTGAAAACCAACCTGCTCTATGACGCGACGGCCTCGGTCAACCTCGGTGTCGAGTTCGGGATCGCCCGCCAGTGGACCCTCGACATCAGCGGCGACGTCAACTTCTGGAACGTCGACAGCCAGAAACGCTGGCGCCACTGGTTTGCCCAGCCTGAATTCCGCTACTGGTTCTGCCACCGCTCCCTCGGCTCCTTCCTGGCCATCCAGCTCCACGGCGGCCAGTACAACATCGGCAACTTCGGCGGCAACGGAGGCTTCGAATTCCTCGGCCTCGACTACCGCGTCCTCAACGACCAACGCTGCCAGGGCTGGTTTGCCGGCGCCGGCATCGCCTACGGCTACTCCTGGGCCTGGTCGGCCCACTGGGGCATGGAATTCGAAATCGGCATCGGCTGGGCCTACTCCCGCTACGACCAGTACCCCTGCGCGGAATGCGGCAACCGATCCAAGACGAACGCCGTCGCCAACTACGTAGGACCGACGAAGGCCGCAATCAACCTCGTGTATAACTTCTGAACCGACAGACAGCAATGAAACTGACCAACACCACGGCGGCAATCATCGGAGCCGCACTCCTGTCGGCCTCAGCGGCAGCGGCAGTCTACGAACCCGCCATCACGGCCATGGACATGGCTCGCTCCGAACAGGGGAAGGAAACCCTCTACGTCTCATACACTCTCGACCGCGCGAGCTGGAAAGTGCCATCGAACACGGAAGTGATCATCACGCCCGTCGTCCGCTTCGCCAACGACTCCGTCGAGCTGCAGCCCGTCATTCTCGCCGGCCGCGCCGCCTACATTGCCCACAAGCGCAACGGCGACCTGCCCAAGGATGCCGACCTGCTGCGCGCCACAGGTGACGCAATCACCCGCACTGCCGCCATCGACTGGCAACCGGCCATGGAGCAATCGACGCTCACATTCCGCACCGAAACGCGCGGCTGCCGCTGCAAGGAGGAAGGTCTCGGCCTACTCCCCGAATACTTGGCGATGGACTTCGCGCCGAAGCACTTCGACCTCATCATCCCCGGCGCACAGCTTGCAGCCATGGAGCAGAAGATCGACGAGATCGTCAAGACGCGCTCCCTTTCCAAACACGCTTACGTCAATTATAAGGTCGGATCTACCATCCTTCTCCCCGACTTCAAATCGAACCCCGTCGAGTTAGCGAACATCCTCGCAACGATCGACTCCGTCCGCGCCGACAAGGACCTGACCGTAGACCATGTGCTGATCCACGGTTACGCATCGCCAGAAGGCAGCTACGCGCTCAACAAGAAACTCGCCGAGGGCCGTACGGAAGCACTCCGCAAATATGTTGACCAACACTACGGCTTCGGCCGCGCGCTGACAACGGCGTCCACGCCTGAGGACTGGGAAGGACTGAAGAAATGGGTCGAGGACTCTCAGCTTGCCCACAAGGATGGAATCTTAGAAGTGATCAACTCCTCGATGGAGCCGGACGCCAAGGACAACGCGCTGAAGACGCGCTTCCCCTCCGACTACGCGATCATGCTCTCGCAGGCATATCCGACGCTGCGCCGTTCGGACTACCGTATCGAATATACTGTCCGCAACTACACCGAGCCGGCCACGATCGCCAAGATGTTGCAGACCGCTCCGCAGAAGCTCTCGATCGAAGAACTGATGCTGTTGGCACGCACATTCGAGGAAGGGTCTGACGAGCGCCTGAACCTGATGGCTCGTGGAGCGGAGCTCTTCCCGGACGACCAGTTGGCAAACCTCTACGCTGCGTTTGTCGCGCTGAAGCGTGACGATCTTGCGGCAGCGGGCAAGCTGCTGCGGAACGCCGGTACGTCGCCCGTGGCGCAGTATGCACGCGGTGTGTTGGCCCTCTACGAAGACGACATGGCGAAAGCGAAGCCCTTGCTTGTAGAAGCCGCGGCAGCGGGAGTCGAAGGTGCATCGGAAGCACTGACTTACGTCAAAGAGAAATAACTTACAGAAGACACTAACAAACCAAACAAAAAACCATAATTATTAACCAGGGAGGAAGCCTGAAAAAGAGAGATGGGCTGACTCCCGCTAACCCACAAAATCAAACATGAAAAAATTTCAGTTTGCAGCGGGCTTCGCAGCCCTCGCGATGCTGGCATCATGCTCCAGCGACGCACCGGAAGGACCCAATGTAGGACCCGAAGAAGGCGATGGTTCTTTCATCGCAATGAAGATCACTACTGCTTCTTCAACCCGTGATGGTGAGGATGCCGATGCAGTTGTTTCCAAAGACAATGATGAGGATATCAACGACATCACGCTATACATCGTTGACAAAGATGGAGACACATATACTACCCTTCGTCGTCTCTACACCGAGAACATTGAGAACGGTTATGCCTACTTCAATGTAACTTCGTATATGTTCCAGACACTGCAGGAATACGTATCTCACAAAGATGAGGATCAGAATGAGCTCGGAACTAAAGTTATGCTGAAGGTTTATGCTAACACTTCCAGAATGAATGCTTTCGCAAATGAAGGTCAGTACGTAACCGGCCGTCAGACAGATGCTGGTACTACGACTTGGGAAAGCGGTGATTTCTGTATGTCCAACAATACAGAAACTACAGCATTCCTCGCTCCCGCAGCTGCTGGCAAAGATGGTACAACGAAAGCAAATGCATGGGTGATCAATGGTGGTGGCACAGGCAACCAGGCTCAGGTAGTTCTTGATCGTCTTGCCACTCGTTTTGACCTCGACTACGGTATGAACGGTACAGATAAGCGTACCAATGGTATTTACACTGCTGAAGCAGTTGAAGGTCTGACAATTACAATGGAAGGTGTAGCTATCAACACACACGAAACTCGTGCTTACTGGTTCCTGCAGTCAGGCGATGCAACTCCCGCTCGTGACCATGTCTGCAGCCCCAAACTCCAATTTAACAATGGGAATGCCGACGATACTCCCTCCACGTACGTGCATAACTATGACCTCGTACTTCCTTCATCTACATCAGCAAAGAGCACAACTTATGCTCATCCTCATACTCTTGCTTCCACTTTCTTTAGCGGTGGTAAGTATGACATCGGCTTCAAGAACGCTTCCTACGCTGCTATCAAGTGCTCCTTCTCTCATACTTCTATGCCGGCAAATGCAACCAAGGTTTATGCATACAACGGATATTACCTCGGTACATTCGAACAGTTCAAAAATGGTGATCTGTTAGATCTTTATGAATCATATCCTGAGGAGACAATTCAGGCATGGATTTCTGAAACACGTACATCCACAACTCTGTCTGAAGAGAGCTTAGCAAAGGCTTGTAAAGAATATGTAAAAGAGGGTAATAAGTTCTACACTTACTATTCTGTAATTCTTCGCAACGATGGTCATGACAGCAAGGCAACCCGTACGCTTGAAAACGTCAAGATGTACCGCAACACTTGCTACACCATCTCTGTTGACAAAATCAACAAGCTCGGTTATGCTGGTGGCGATGTTCCCGCAGATGAAGTTGAGGACAGCATGCTCTGGATCGACCTTAATATTAAGGTTGCTCCCTGGTCGTCTAACAAGTCTAACACTGGTCTCGAGCTCTAATCCGACCCGAAGCCTAACGGCTTGACAATATCTGTAAGGAGGGTGAAACCTCCTTACAGAACTAAATTAACCTACGAAACCGGATTTCATACCGATGAAACTCAATTCCATAATACTACCCTCGATAGCCGTGTTGGCACTCACTTCCTGCAACGCGGTCTATGAAGACCTCGACCCGTGTCCCAAGGGCGCGGAGATCACGGCGGTCTTCTCCAAAAATATGTCGGGCGTGGACGCTTTCGCTGCCGATGTCCACTGTCCGAAGCTTTATCTCTACAATACAGAAGGAAACTACGTCGGAACATACGAGTTCGACGAGAATGGCCACCTTGACATGGAACTCCCCGCCGGGCAATACCACGCCTTGGCATTCGGCGGTATGCATTGCGAGGAAGCCGACTATGATTTCAATACAGACTTCTCGGAAGTGCATCATTATTCCACAATCGAGGCCTATATCCGTGGCACACGCGCCGGAGCTGAGATCTCCCGCCGCCTCCACCCCCACTTCCATGCCGTGACTGACTTCACGGTGAACGATGATGACAACGGCCACCAGCAGATCACGATGGAGTTCACAAAGAACACCAACAAGATCCGAACCGTCTTGGCCTACGAAGATGGCAGCGCAATCTCTGCTTCTTACTTTGACTTCTCGATCACGGCTGACAATGTGGCAACAGACCACGCCAACAACATCATCCCGCAGGGTCAGGACGCCACCTACAGCCCGCACGACTTTGGAGGAGATGTAGCAGAAGTAGACGGCAAACCGAGCAACGAAGCCTGGGCAGAGATGACAATCGGACGTCTGGAACCGACTACAAACGCCGTGCTCCACGTAACGCGTAAAAGCGATGGCAAGTCTGTTGTAGACCTTGACCTCGTCAAATACTTTGAAAAGATCAAAGGATCAGACCTCGGGAATGTTTCCCTGCAAGACTATCTGGATCGTCAGGATGAATGGGTCATCTCCTTCACTCTTGATCAGGATACTGAGAAACTCGCAGGCCTTACCTTTAAGATCAACGGTTGGATTCTCAACCTATCGAACACTAATCTTGAACTCTAAGAAAAGAAGCAGAGTATGAACTTCAAGGCAATCCTCCCACCTCTGTCAATGGCTTTGGCCTCTGTCTTCTTTGTCGGCTGCAGTGCGGACGAAGATCCCGGTAAGACAAGAAATGAAAGCCGTGAATTGTGGCTTTCAGTCAAAATCGCGGGAGTCGATAAAGCTACCCGTGCAGGGGAAACAACACCCGACTGGGACGCGAGAATAAGCAATGTGATAGGCTATATCACTTCGACAAGCGACAACAAGATCATAGCATACGGACGACCTTTCAAACTTCCCGCAGAGGGAGTGACAGATGCCGACATCAGCTATGACGGCAGCAAGTATGAGGTTGTCCTGGCGGTAAGCGGAGATCTAAAACCGAACACTAACTATCGCCTCTATATTGCGGCCAACATGCAGGCCAGCGACCAGCAGGGCATTCTTAACGCCCGTTGGGGAGGGACTTCTTTGCTTACAACTGCGCTTACTATCAGCCATCCGAACGCGACTTGGCTGAAATGGGACAAAGCAACAGTCGAGGCCAACCACGCCATGCCGATGGGTTGCGCAACGCCGATAGTCATCAATTTCTCCGATACGGAAACATATTCCAGGGAGAATCCCTATCACGCAGGGGGTACTGGCAGCAGCCGAGAGATGTTTACCCTTACCCGCTGTCTCGCGCGAGTAGATTTCAAGGATGAATCCCCCACGACTACGGCAGCCAACACCTTTGTCATTGAAAACCATTCCGGCGCGCTTGCCGTTGAGTTCAAACAGTGCCGACCGGTGAATGTCAACTCAAGCTCTTACTTGGTGCCGACTTTCCAGTCAGGAACAAACCCGGCAAATACAGTCGTAACTATTCCTGCAAGTCAATCCCGCTATCCGGCGGATGTTGTGACGCTGCCGGCAGCCACAGCCTTCACACCGATCTGTTATCTTCCGGAGAACGTTCCGACCCATTCATCGCTCACTATCGGCAACGCTACCGGACTCTCCTTTATCGGCGTACTGAAGCCTGTCGCAGGGGTTTGTGCAGACGACTTGGCCGAATACCTTAACGGTACGAAGTTAGTAAACGGAGCTCACCCGAACCTATACTATTACGATGACGGCCGTTTCCAGTCAATGCCAATGTATAAGACAGCCAACCCCGGTACAAACTGGCGAACTCTGACTTGGAACAACACGCTCCGAGGATATACCGTTAGCTACACAGAAACAATCCGTCATGGCGGTTATACGGGACAAACTCCGGCCCCGGTGAAAGATGATGGCGTTGTCTCCGTGATGGAATATGGCGTAGTGAGGAATTACAATTATGAAATTTCCATCAGCAAGGTAAAGGCACTTCCGCATACTTCTTCAACCTCGGACATACCCGAAACCCTCACTGAGGACATCGACATTCAGATCACGCCGCAGGCAAATTGGAACTATCATCGCGGCGGAATTGAAATTGAACTTGAAAAATAAGATATACCTTATTCCATGATACGGAAACTCATATACCTGACCCTGACGATTGTGGCGGCATTCCTCCCTGTGGGATGCTCGTCGGATGAGCCGTTCTCCCCTAACGGGGGCGATGGCTCCACGTCTATCAATCTACTGATTCCCTCTCCGGCCCTTGCCAAGGAAAACACAAGGGCGCAGAACGATTACTCGGATGAGCATGGAACCCGTCTGGCAAATGAAGGGACGGTCAAGAAGCTGTGCGTTGCAGGATTCTATGAATTGCCGAATTCCACAGGAACGAAGCACTTCTATACAGAACTCAACCCGAACCATGCCACGACAGTAGATGATATTTATCTGAACTACTCGATGTCTGTAGTGCCCGGCACATACAGGCTTTACATTTTTGCTAACCTTGACATCGAATCGGGCGTAAAGACTCTTCTTCAGAATGAATCGACTACACCCGCAGATTTGGAATCAAAGGTTCAGGGCTTGCGCCATGATTTCAAGACTTCGCTGCCCACAGCCGAGGGAGGTCTGCCGATGGCAAACGCCACCCCGATATCCGTCACTGTTGAGAAAGGGGACCGTAAATCTATTGAGGCTGAGCTTGGCTTCCTCTGCTCGAAGGTGCGCGTGAGCGTTATCTACGACAAGGCATTCGGAGACACTGAGAAATTCAAGATCAACGGGATGGATGCGCTCAACGTCTGGAACAAACCGTTGATTTACCCCGGAAGCGGAGTTAACGCAACCGGAAATGAAAAGAAAGACAAGATGACAGGTGTCGGCAATTCAGCCCACTATGCCATCGGGGCATTCGAATCGGTCGACCTATCCACAATCGCGGCTTCGCCCATTGGGACTGATCCTCTTGACAATCTTGGCACTGCCCTTAACGACCCGGCTGGATATACTCAGACTGTTTGGCAATCTACAGTCTATCTCCCCGAATGTGCCGGTAAGGATGATGACAACAAGACGAAACTTCAGATACGTCCCGAAGGAATGCAGCCCTACACGTTTGTGCCGGGTTGCAACGGTAGCTCAATGGATCCTTCCGGAACAGGGTTCAAACTCGAACGCGGCCACTTCTATGATATAATTGCAAAGGTTGCGGAGAGCGGCGAAGTGGAATTTGAATGGAATGTCAACGACTGGACTCCGTTCCGTCTCACAGTCCAACTTGCAGGTTTGACAGAACTCTCGTTGGCACAGACAAGGATCTCCGAAACTCTTAGGGGTGATAATCCTATCACCATTTCCTACCACAGCAACGCTCCCCGTCTGGAATTCGACATCGAGAAGAATGCAGCAGGCATACCATACTTTATCGTCACTGAAAACAAGGCAGCCAAGACTATAACCGTACGCGTGAATCCGGATTTGGGTGTCAGCAGCGAATTAATTGAGGGGAAAGGCTTCGATGTCATGGCTGGTAACATCAAGAAGAAAGTCATCATTGACGAGATTGACCTCCGCCCATATCTTAACATCATGCCTGAATCCCAGACGATCAATTTGAAGCAGATTGCGAATGAGGAGAAGTTCAGTTTTTACATGGATTACTCCACAAACTGCGAGGGACTCAAGCTTTCTATTTCTGCGCTTACGAACAACAATTCAGAGCAAGGCTTTACTCCCGCGACAGGGGATGTCACTAAGGGAGCCTATATGGAGATTTGTACAAACGACTCTACGGTCATCTCCAAGAAAATAAAATTGGCTGTTACCACGGACCTCAGCAAATATCTGAATGACGGGGAAACTCTTCCCAATAATGGTCTAATCAAAGTCACCATAGTAGAACCTACGGACGCGGCATACTTTATGTCTCAGATTTCCGGGACAGTAAAGGGCACAGTCACGACAAGCGGCGTTGACCCCGATGAGGGTAAATTTATCCTGGAGCCGAATCCGACCAAGTATGTGATCCATTTCAAAGTCATCAAAGGGGATGGCACAATCAACAACGACTGGAGTTATCCTCATATCTACGTATACCAGCCTTTGACTTATAATGGTCTTCCTGTTTATGGAAGAGAGAACGAAAATAAGAATGACGATGGGAGTTATTCGGCTGTTGCATTAAACTGGCTTGAATATTCCTTCACTGGAAACCGTGCATTCAAGGGATGGAAAGAATTTGGCGGACAGATAAACTGGTTCAATGTATCGGCTTCTTCTTTCAAGGACAAGGCAGGGAATGACATTTATGGGTATGACATCCTGACCAAGATGGGAAATCCAAGTAAGGCTGAAGAGTTCGCAACGAATCCCAACTATATGGAGGTCAATTTGCTTGGTGATTTCAAAGGCACTTGCTCCTCATGCTTCCCCAATACCGGAGGAGTACACCCCTACACTCTATGGCCCGGAATTGGGATGCTAAAGGAGACGGGAGCAAATGCCGGATGGTGGAAAATTGAACTTCCACTGCTTGCAAAGCCTGGTTCGGCAATGGTTATGTTCAAGGGTCATCATGATACTAATGATTCCCAGCGATATCCTCTAAGTGGTATTCCCGGTATTCCGCTTCCGAACTACGCGGATTGCGAGGCATGGTATCTGCTTGATGAGGGACGTGGAGGAGACAACTGTGCATTCTCCGATGAAAGACGTGATAGATATGACAGCAGCTCCGATCCGATAGAAGATGAGGAATTGGATACAGACAAGATCGGCTTGGTATGGTATACCATCCAGAAAGATACCTATTCAGATGAATTGTGCCTCTATCGGAGCGACTGGTCAGAGATGTGGCCAGACGATAAAGCTGTAGGAGCCGAATGGACAAGGCAGACAGCAGACATAGTAGTAGTATCCGGTACGGAACAATACTATCTTATAGTCATCGATCGGGCCACATTCAATCAGCTCTATGGTTATTCCTGGAAACGAGGAGTCGAAGCAAAATGGTCGGACGGCAAGCATACTAAGATTTCAACCATCCCCTCTGCTTTCAATTCCTACGACTTGAAGGAACTCCATCGAATCTATAACTAACCGTCTGGAAAAATTAAACTAACCTATAAGACAAAACGAACTGTTTGATTATGTCGATCAAAAAGTCATACATATCAAAATTACTCACTCTCCTGACCCTCTTCGGAGCGGGGTTATTATCGGGATGTTCCGATGATTTCAACTGGCGCGGGGAGAACGTTTCGGAGGATGAATACCTGATTGCTTTCACAAGCTCCTCCCCTATCATCGAGAGCATAACAAGCACGCGAGCCACGGACGCTGACCGCAACAAGGTGACGCAAGTTGCTTTGGTAATGTTCAACGGCGGCACGCAGGTCGGCAAAGCCCAATATTTCACTCTCAATTCCACTCCGGCTATCACGCCGGAATCGGACGGAATCGGTGGTTCGGTAAAGGTTAAGAGATCGGAAGTGACAAATGGCGATTGGTATCTCATAGCCAACGCCAACACCACGGTCAGCACATGGCTCACGAACCATGAGGGAACTTCTTTCTCCGCTTCTGAGTTCTTAGCCGGAATCAAAGGCACGGAGGCTCAGCTTGAGAACAATGGCAACGAGGCGTTCATTATGGTGGGGAGTCTTCCCGACATATCTGTCTCTGACGCCCAGACCACAGCCCCGGTCTTCCAGCTTGACAGAATATTCTCACGCATAACGGTTGAGAACACCACTACAGACGGCAAGTTCCTTCTGACCGGTGTCATTTTGGACAAATGTGCCCAGACGGGTAATCTTGCATTGGGCACTTCGAACGCCCTTACGGCAAATAATCTTACTTCCACCGGTCCGTGGCAGAGAACACCAGCAACGGGAAGCACAAGCGGTATTACTCATACTAAGTCCACTGAACAGCTTGTATTGGCTACATATCCCTATCAGGCTCCGCTGGATGCAGAGGGGAATGCGTCAAAAGCAACTGCTGACAATATCTTTCTGGTGATCGAAGGATATTTCGATCAGGCCACTCAGGAAGACATTGACAATGGTATAATCCACAAATTTAATGCTTCCAAACCCTGCTACTATGCAGTCCAGATGCCGAAGCTGGAGGCAAACCATCGATATCGCGTTGTGATTGAGAAAGTGCCTATGGAGGGTCAAGAAAACACGACCAAGGCAATCCAGAATCCGGGCGGTCTTTCAATTGACTTCGTTGACGATACGGAACGCATCCGCGATATTATTTCTGATGGTAAAAACGTATTGGCAGTCTGTGATACGGTGCGTCTCGAAGCCGGTACGACAGAGGCCGTTACGAAGACGCTCCCCATCAAGGCTCGCCATGAAGGAAACTCTCATCCGACAGTCACGCTCACGAAGGTAAGTGGCGACGACGGATGGTTATCCCTTCCTGCGAAATCAACTTATAACTTTGAGACAATCTCCACAAACGCTGAGACAAGCAATGGGCTTTTCAGCTCTAAGGTTGAAATTCCCGCTACTGCCCAAGTCAACAAAGGTTCGGAACGCGAAGTTGTCTATAATGTCAAGCTTGACGGGACAGACCTTGAACGAACGGTTGTCTTCCTGCAATCCGCAAATGAGAATCTGAAGTATAGCGATGCAATGAGCATTACGCTTAAAATCAAGCGCAATGGTGTCGAAGAGCTTTCAACCGACTATCTCAAGTTTGTCAATCCATCGATTGCATCTACATCATCTACTGGAATTGAGGCACTGGGCGTTCAACCTTCAAATAATGGAGGCCGTCAACGTAACCTCGGCTTGCATCAGCCTATGCCTAATGGCGGGAATGTGCAGTATATCTATGAGATCACGCTCAAAACGGGGGCTACCCTATCTTCAACCGGGGTGACCCCAACGTCGACCGGCAATAAATACACTTATACATTTACTGACGGCACAACAGACTATGGTTATAAGGTAACTCCAGATGCGATATCGATCGTATACGATGGAGCAACTTATACCCTTGACCTCTACCATACCGGATTCTTCTATCAACATGAAATCAGCGGAACGAAGAACTGGCATTATTACGAGGTCTTCACACAGAATAGCACGCTTCATTGGTTGGACCGCAACCTCGGAGCAACCAGTGCGGGTATGGGCGTGAGAAACGGAGCCAGCAGCGTCCTTCAGTCTTCGGAATGGCCTATCGTCGGTACGAAGGCCATGGGAGAAACCTATACGAAATCTGAAGCCGACGCGAATAAGATTCCCGGGTGGAACATTCCCTCATATGCCCAGATGCGGTCGCTGACTACTCTTGCGGGCTTCACTGTGGAACGTATGTCTACCTTCCCTGCTCAGACCCCATATTACGCTCCCTCCTATATGTACACGGGAACCGAAGGATCAAAGACGGTGTCAATTCGGTCCTACTTCCCGCAGAACATGATGTATGCCAATTCGGCCTATACGGGCGACAAGGCTTCCGGTTATTACATGACAACAACCGGTGCCGGCGAGACTGGCTGGTATCAGTGTATGCAGTTCACTGGTATGAACGTCACATCCATTAACCGTGACCTCCGTTCTACCAAGATGTCGGTTAGGTTATGCGCCGGATCATATAACCCGAGTGTGGAGGACGTACGGTACACAGCCAGTGTGAAGGGCTACACGCATGTTTATCTGTATTATCTGAATACGGACGGATCTCGCACGAACCTGACAACATGGCCGGGCGAGCAGATCGCTATGAGCAATGACATCGACCGTTATCACCTGTTTGAGATCACTCCGACGATGAACTACAACAAGGAGCGACTTTACGTCATCTTCAACACGGTTCAGAACTCCTCGATCACAAACTCGAACGTTTCATCCACGAACGTTTCCGCCCGCAAAGGCATCAAGTTTGAAGACGGCAAATTCTACGACAAGGAAGCAGAGACGACCGCTGCCGGCGCCAAGGAAGGCGATTGGCTGAATGAACCTATTCTTCCGGAAACTCCTGAATATTTCACCTTGTATATCAAGAACAGCGCAAATTGGGATCCGCTCAATATCTATTATTGGGATGGAGAAGGCGCAATGACAAACTGGAATCAGAGGACTAATGTTTTGACCAATTCCGAGAAGCTGACGATTGGCAGTGATACGTACTACGTTTATACAGGAGTGCCCGCCACAGTTGGAAGTTTCAAATTTGAGTCCAATGGTTCGGAAACTAACAACTACCAATCTCTGCAAACCTATGCATCCCAAGGAATTTACACCTTGAAGGTTGAGGTGAAAGGCAACGCCCAGAATATTATTGTATCAACTGATATTCCTGAGGTACCGGTTACTTACAATCTAATGCTGAATGGCGCCAAGACAGCAATGACTCAATCCGGCTCTGTTTGGTCTGTGACTGCTAATGTTTCCACAACCGGAACATTTGCAATGGAGAAAGTACAGGGCGCTACGCAATTAGCCGCCGTACGTCCGGCTGATGGGGCAAGCGTAAATGCAAGTAGCTATCTTGGAGTTTGGATGGATGCCGAAGAAGTGACTGGAAAATCTAATACTTGGAATGGTCTGACTTTTGGTACATATAAATTTGAATATAATCCAACGACCAAGAAAGTGAGGGTAAGCAGGTTGATAATTGAATATAAATATAAACTTCACGGATCCTTCACAAGCGATACCTGGGGAAGTGACGGCTATATGACCGAGGAGAATGGACTCTTTACCAAGACGATTGAAGTAACTAATTCGAATAAAGCAAGCTTTGGTATTGAGCGTTACAAGTCCGATGGTTCTCGAGATAAAATTGATGGTAACGATGTTTGGATCTTTAAGAGCGGCTCGAATGGTAAGGTTGTATTAGATACTCCTATGAGTTGTGTTATCGAGCATCAAGCAACTGGAACTAACTGGACAGAGCTTGGTACAGGTAAGTATACCTTTACCTTTGATCCTGCTGCTATGACATTGACAGTAGTGCAGATTCAAAGCGGTGACACCGATGATTTCTACTATAGAGTATGCACAGCCAATAACAACGCTATTTTCTCTGATAATACCAATTATAGGGATATGACGAAGAGTGGCAATAACTGGGTTTATGATTGTCCTTCTAATCTTCAGCTATGGAACGGAAAGAACTTTGTTCTCTATAAGATGAAGAAGAGTGATAATTCTATAATAGCAACGGTAGTATCCAGCAGAGACAATACAACAATTTCTGTTGGGGAGGCACATCCAACAAAAGTCAACACAGGAAACAACACAGACAAGAGTTTCTGGTATAACCCAGGAAGTAATAAACGATTGAGATTTACTTTCAATCCAACTGCAAAAACTCTAACTCTGACACAATTGTAATAATCGATAAGAAAAGCGGCAGCCGGTGGGTTGCCGCTTTTCTTTGGTGCGAGGAGGAGGGCGGGGGGATGGGGGTATAGTCCTTACTTCGTGCGGACCACAATCGTGCTACGCAACACGACAACTAGAGCCTATGGGCTCTTGTCCTTACTTCGTGCGGACCACAATCGTGCTACGCAACACGACCCTCCTCACCGATCTCCTTCTGCGAGCAAGAATGATTGGGCCCCTGATGCGATGTCCAGTCCCCTGATGCGATGTCTAGCCCGCTGATGCGATGTCCTGACTTGTTGCGATGTCTAGCCCGCTGATGCAATGTCCTGCCTTGTTGCGATGTCTAGCCCGCTGATGCGATGTCCAGCCTTGTTGCGATGTCCTGCCTTGTTGCGTAGCACGATTGTGGTCCGCACGAAGTAAGGACATTGCCGACTCGGGTTGCCGTTAGCCCTGAGATTTCCCTTTACAATGATGGTCTTTTATTTGCTGAGTCTCTTGCGGATGACGCCGGGATGGCCTTGATTGCATTGCTCCACCAATTGCAGGGCGATCTTATTCAAGGATGAGGCTTTGGCGTATGTCAAGTCTTGCTTGCGCGTTGATACTTCTTCAGGCGCAATGATGAGCAATTTTCCTTCGCTCATCAGTTCAAATTCCTTTCCGACGGCTGTTTCCCTTTCGTGAAATCCAGTTTCGGCTATTCTTATGTAACCAGAGCCGATTGCGATTGCGTAATCCCTTATTTCTTTTTCATGAGGATTTATGAATGGCGATACCGGGATTGAGCCGTTAAGTATAGCATTTTTGCATTTATTTTTCCAATCGGCAAGTTCAGCCGGGGTGAAATGCCTGCTGACTTTTACCCGAAATAAATGAGGCTGCCTTAGAAGCAAGATATTTCCTTTGGCAGCATATTCCCTCTCCCCTATCTTTATTTCATTCAAGTCTAATAATAAATCTTTGTATTGCCTTTTTATGAGCAGTCTGCGGGGATTGTCGTCGGTGTATTGGCATTGTCTTATCCATTGCTCATTGTCATAGGCTATTCTATCATTGAAACCCGGACTAAAGAGACTATTTAATTCAATTCCCAGCGAATAAGCATTCAATCGGGAGCATTGTCCCTTTAGCCAACTGACTGCCCTTCCCAGTCCCTCTTTTAAGTAGCCATTTACATATACGCATAAATGAATATGATCCGGCATGATGGCTTTAGCCGCTACCCAAATCAATGAATATTTGTTATGCCAATCGTTTATGGCGGTTTCTATGGCTTTACCGGTAGGAGTCAGGATGGTTTCTATGGAGGATATATCCGCAGGATTCCCGCCGATTTTTGAGAAGATTGGCATTCCTTCTGCTTTGACCATGGTGAGGAGATAGCGGGCGCGGCCGTGATAGTCGTGATGGGCGGCGCGGCGGTTGAAGTTCGGATTTTCCGGGTCGCGATAGAAGGGGGATTTGGGCTTCATTCCTATTTCTTTTTATGGGGCCTTTTGGCTATTTTTAAGAGGCTTTTTTGGGGCTCTTTGGGGATTTTTTAGAGGCCTTTGGGCTCTTTGTCCTTACTTCGTGCGGACCACAATCGTGCTACGCAACACGACAATTAGAGCTTACGGGCTCTTTGTCCTTACTTCGTGCGGACCACAATCGTGCTACGCAACACGACAATTATATTGGGTGCGATTTATCGCGGCGTGCGGGGCGTTAGCCTTTCCAGGCGCGGAGGGTTAGGGTTTGGCCGTTCCAGTGGGCGTAGGTGCATTGGTGGAGCCATTCGCCTAAGACGACGATTTCGGCCGGGGTTTCCGGGAGGGGGTAGCGGCGGAGGAGGTGGAGGTGGCCGAAGATGTAGTAGCTGATGTCGGGGTGCTCGCGCTGGTAGGCGGCGGAGAATTCGTTGATGTTTTGCAACATCCTTTCGGCGTTGGCTTCCGTGGGCTGCGCTCCGGGGAGGGAGCCGGTTTTGCGGCTGTGACTGCTCCAGCGGTAGGCGAAGGGGACGGTCCACCGAGGGTGGATCGCGGCAAATAGTTTCTGGCAGGTTTTGCTGCGGAATAGGCGGCGCAGCAGTTTGAAGCTTGGTTTGAGACGGCCTATGCCGTCGCCGTGGGTGAGGAGGAATTTGTGGCCGTCGAGGGTTTCGACGCTGTAGCCGTCGATGACTTCGATGCCTAATTCGCGGGGGAGATAGTCGAAGATCCAGATGTCGTGGTTGCCGATGTACCAGACGATGCGGATTCCACGGTCGGCAAGCTCGGCGAGCTTGCCGAAGAAGCGGACGTAGCCGCGTGGGACTACGTAGCGGTATTCGTACCAGTAGTCCAGCACATCGCCGAGCAGGAAGATGGCGTCGGCGTTTTCTTTGATGGAGTCGAGGAAGGCCACGACGCGCTGCTCGGCAGCGCGCGTGTCGGAGAGGTAGGATGCTCCGAGGTGGAGGTCGCTGAGGAAGTATGCGTTCATCAGAGGAAGCCGAGTTCGAGTTTGGCTTCTTCGGTCATCATGTCGCGGTTCCATTCCGGCTCGAAGACGAGGCGGAGGTCGACTTTTTCAGGGCCTTCGATGGAGACGAGTTTCTGGCGGACGTCTTCCATGATGAAGTCGGCGGCGGGGCATGAGGGTGCCGTGAGGGTCATGTCGACGTGGAGGGTGCGGTCGGATTCGGTGTAGTCGATTTTGTAGATGAGGCCGAGGTCGTAGACGTTTACGGGGATTTCGGGGTCGTAGACGGTTTTTAGGACTTCTACGGCTTTTTGGAGGATTTCTTCTTGGGACATATATGATATGGTTGAGCCCCTCCGGGTCTCTTTTTTTAAATTCATTTATTTCATCCGCAGGCCCAAGGGCCTGCGGTTAACCGTGGTTGAGCCCCTCCGGGGCTCGGAGTCCGGCCTTTGGCCGGACCACAATCGGGCCACGCTTCGCGCGGCCCGGAGAATGGGCACCGGGTTTAGAGGCCCGAGGGGCCTCGCGCAATGTACGCGATATATCGCGTCCCTACTGAGACGCCGGAGGGATTTAACGCGATTTAGTTGAAGAGCCAGGTTAGGTTGATGAAGGCGTGCTGGGTGCGGGCGGTTAGGTCGTCGAGCTTTATGGTCTGGGTGTCGTAGGTTAGGCCCCAGTGGTAGCCCGCTGTGATTTGCAGGCGGCGGATGATTTCGACGCCGGCGCCGCATTGGAGGCCGAAGCTGGCCGTTGGCCGCTTCAGGGCCGGGCAGTCGGAGCCAGCAAGGTTGAAGCTGAGCTGCGGTCCGCCGAAGACGATCGGCGCAAGGTATTGCTCGAAGCCATTGAGGCGCGTCCATTTGAAGCGCAGGTTGACGGGGATGTCGAGCTTATGGATGCGATAGTCCACCTTCCCATAGCCGTCGAAGGCCCAGACGGGCCGACTGCCGAGGTCGAGACGCGAGCCGATGTTGGAGTATTTCAACGCGAGGTCGACTCCGAAGCCGATGCCGGGAATCATTATCTCGCCCATGACACCGGCCTGATAACCGACTGTCATGTCGGAGGGGATGAGCCGCTGGTTCCAGTAGAGGTTGCCGAAGTTGACACCGGCGGTCGGGCCCCAGCGGAATTTCGCCGAGGCTCCGACAGCCATCGTTGTCAACATGAGAATTGTCAGTATGATCTTTTTCATCTTTTCATCTGCGCGGGATTACGGCGCGGGATCAGAAGAGCCAGCCTACGGTTACGGTCCAGTAGTTGTTCTTGGCCTTGAGGTCGGCGGGGTCAAAGGCGCCGGCAACGGGGACATTGGCCGTGTTTACGTGCTTGATTACGTTGTTGATACCGAATGTGTAACCGGCGGAGAGCTGGAGATGGCGGATGAATTCGAGGTTGAGACCTACGCTCCAGCCCCATTGGGCGGTGTGGGTCTTGAAGGAGTTGGAGTCTTTGCCGTCGAGGCAGAGGGCGAGGACGGGACCGGTGTAGATTGCCGGGCTGAAGATGCGGCTGATCGCGGGGATCGAGAAGCGGTATTTGAGGTTGAGGGGGATTTCTATGAAGTTTTTGCCCATGTTGTAGTCGTCGCCGGCGAAGTCGGCTTCGGAGTTCATGCGGGTGTACATGAGGGAGAGGTCAGCGCCGAAGCCGATCATGGGGAGCATGTATTCGGCGGTGAAACCTGCGGTCCAGCCGCATTGGTTGGTGCCGTCAAGGAGTTTGTCTTTGTTGAAGCTCATTTTGTCGACGTTGAGACCGGCTTTGACACCCCAGCGGAGGCCGGCGTTTGCGGAGAAGAGGCAGCAGAGGGCTGCGAGTAGGATAAGGGACAGTTTTTTCATAATCGTGTTATTTAATTTGGGGCTGGGGGTTACAAACCCCCAGCGACTAAAAAAATATTTTCATTCTATTCCTCGGGCCGCAAGGGCCCGAGGTTAACCGTGGTTGAGCCCCTCCGGGGCTCATGGACGCGATATATCGCGTCCCTACTGGAATGCAAATTTAACAATTATTTCTGAGTTGCGGGAGTTTTTGCTTAACTTTGCGTTATGTTTGCCGAGATTATTCTTCCTCTTCCCCTTATGGGGACTTTCACCTACGCCGTCCCTGCGGAGATGGAGGCGTCGCTGCGCCCCGGGTCGAGGGTGCTGGTCCAGTTCGGCAAACGGAAGTTCTATACCGGCCTCGTCGATCATCTCCATTCCGAGGCGCCAAGCGGGTATGAGGTGAAGTCTATCACGGAGCTGCTTGACGCAGAGCCGATTATCCGCTATCCTCAGCTGAAGCTCTGGAATTGGATCGCGGAGTATTATCTCTGCTCGCCCGGGGAGGTCTATAAGGCGGCACTCCCCACCGGCCTTAAGCCGGAGAGCGAGACGTTCGTTTCGCTGAATCCGGATTATGAGGCGCCGGAGGGATTCCGCTTTACGGAGCGGGAGGCCCAGGTCGTGATGGCCCTTGACCAGAAGAAGGGAAAGCTGAAGATTTCCGAGATCGAGGCCAAGACGGGTCTGACGAACGCGACTTCGACCGTCAACGGCCTCTTGGAACAGGGGATCGTGGAGATCGATGAGAAGGTTGTGGAACGTTACCGTCCCAAAAAGGAAACTTTCATCGAGATCAATCTCGAACGGGGGGATATGGATGGGCTGCATGAGTTTTTCGACAAGACGCGGCGGTCGGTCAACCAGGAAAAGACGCTGATTGCCTGGCTCGACCTGTCGAGCTGGATGAAGCAGGGGAAAGAGCCGAGGAGCGTCCGGAAGGAGGAGCTGGCAAGGGCAGCCGGTGCGTCGCCTGCCGTCATCCGCGCACTGATTGACAAGGGGATACTGCGGATTGAGAAGCGGACCACCAACCGCTTCAACCGGGGGATGGAAAGCGGCGGGGACTACTCCCCCACCCTTGCGCGGCTGTCGCCGGCGCAGGAGAGGGCGCGGGAGGAGATCGCGGCCCATTTCAAGGCGGGGAAGATTACGCTGCTCCATGGCCTGACGGGGAGCGGCAAGACGGAGATTTATACCCACCTGATGGATGCAGCGCTCCGGGAGGGGAACCAGGTCTTGTTTCTTGTCCCGGAAATATCGCTGACGACTCAGCTTACTGACAGGCTGAGGAAAGTGTTCGGCGACCGACTGCTTGTCTATCATTCCAAATTTTCTGACAACGAGCGGGTTGATATCTGGCGGAGGTTGCTTCACGGGCATGAGCCGTTGATTGTCCTCGGAGCGCGGAGCGCCGTGTTCCTTCCTTTTGCGCGGTTAGGGCTCGTGGTTGTCGATGAGGAACATGAGAGCAGCTACAAGCAGTATGACCCGGCACCGCGTTACAACGCGAGGGACACGGCGACCGTCCTGGCGTCGATGCATGGCGCGAGGGTATTGCTCGGTTCGGCGACGCCTTCGATCGAGACCTATTACAAGGCACAGACGGGCAAATATGGGCTCGTCGAGCTGACGGAACGGTTCGAGGGGGCGGTCTTGCCGGAGGTGACGCTCGTCGATATGGCTGAGCAGCGGAAAAAGAAACTGAATGACGGGATATTGTCGGCGCCGCTTAAAACGGCGTTGACGGGGGCGATGAAAGAGGGGATGCAGGGGATTGTGTTCCAGAACAGGCGGGGGTTTGCGCCGGTGGTGGTCTGCCGCCAGTGCGGCTGGAGTCCTCGGTGTGAGAACTGCGATGTGTCGTTGGTCTATCATAAGCGGACCGACCTGCTGAAATGCCATTATTGCGGATATACTCGAATGTTGCCGAAGACATGCCCTGCGTGCGGGAGCAATGACATAGCGACCTACGGCTACGGGACGGAGCGGATCGCAGATGAGATCCATGAGAAATTCCCGGGGCAGAGGGTGGCGCGGATGGACCTTGACACGACGCGCAACAAGGATTCCTATCAGGAGATAATCGAGGAATTTGCGTCGCATGAGACCGACATACTGGTGGGGACGCAGATGGTGTCGAAGGGGTTGGATTTCGAGCGGGTGAAGGTTGTCGGCGTGGTGAATGCCGACACGTTGCTGAACTTTCCTGATTTCCGTAGCAATGAGCGGGCGTTCAACATGTTGGAGCAAGTGGCGGGTCGCGCGGGGCGCCGGAAGGAGAAGGGGGAGGTGATCATCCAGAGCACGAAGCCTTCGGACCGGATTCTGAAGTATGTCAAGGCGCATGATTACGGGAGCTATTACGAGTCGGAGATACGGGAGCGGGAGAAGTACGGTTACCCGCCGTTTTCGAAGGTGATCAATGTCTATCTGAAGCATAAGGATGGAGCGATGGCCGACCGTGGGGCTGTGAAGTTGGCTTTGCGGCTTCGGGAGGTGTTCGGGGAGCGGGTGCTTGGGCCGGAGAAGCCGTTTGTGAGCCGGGTTGCGCAATGGTATTTGCAGACGATCATGCTGAAGGTGGAGGCGGGGGTGTCGATGAAGAAGGTGAAGGGGGCTCTGAGGGGGGTATATGAATCCTTGGCCGGTGAGCCGGAGCTTCGGGGGGCAGTTGTTTATTATGATGTTGATCCGGGGTAGTGGGTAGTGACTAGTTATTAGTGACTAGTAGGGACGCGATATATCGCGTACTTGCGACCCCGGAGGGGTCGGAGTCCGGCCTTTGGCCGGACCACAATCGGGCGGCGCCGGGGCGCCGCCCGGGGGATGGGCACGGATGGGAGGCCCGACGGGCCTCGCGCAATGGACGCGATATATCGCGTCCTTGAGCCCCGGAGGGGCTCTACCATGGTTAGCCACGGGCCCTTGCGGCCCGTGGATTAAGACAACATAAAAAACAAGAGCCCCGGAGGGGCTCCACCATAGTGCGACCCCTCCGGGGTCGTGGGAGAGAGAAGATTTGGGTCTTTCCTCGGGCCGCAAGGGCCCGAGGTTAACCGTGGTTGAGCCCCTCCGGGGCTCTGGACGCGATTTATCGCGTCCCCCTCGGGCCGCAAGGGCCCGAGGCTAACCGTG
>CAYZQA010000009.1:22080-57414 GCA_964480745.1 uncultured Sangeribacter sp.
TATCGCGTCCCCCTCGGGCCGCAAGGGCCCGAGGCTAACCGTGGTTGAGCCCCTCCGGGGCTCCTGGACGCGATATATCGCGTCCCTACTGCGGCAGGTAAAAGAGAAAATATTTATTAGAAGAGGATATGATTTTTGATGAGTTTGATCGGGAGCATCTTTGGCATCCTTATACTTCTACGCATGAGCCGCTGCCTACCTATAAGGTTCGGGAGGCGCGGGGCGCGGAGATTGTCCTTGACGATGGACGGCGGCTCGTGGACGGTATGTCGTCCTGGTGGTGCGTTATCCATGGCTATAACCATCCGCGGCTGAATGAGGCGATCCGGCGGCAGACGGAACGGATGTCGCATGTGATGTTCGGCGGGTTGACCCACCAGCCGGCGATCGACCTCGGCAAGCTGCTGCTTGAGATTCTGCCCCCTTCGATGAACCATATCTTTTATGCCGATTCGGGGTCGGTGGCGACGGAGGTGGCGATGAAGATGGCTGTGCAGGCACAGAATGATGCGCGGCGCACCAACTTCGCGACCATCCGGAGCGGCTATCATGGGGATACGTGGAATGCGATGTCGGTGTGCGATCCCGTGACGGGGATGCACGGTGCGTTCGGTCCGGCGTTGCCGATCCGCTATTTTGCACCGGCTCCGGAATGCCGTTTCCATGAAGAATGGCGACCGGAGGACTTCGATCCGATGCGGAAGCTGCTGAATGAGCATGCGGAGGAGTTAGCGGCGGTCATCCTGGAGCCGATCGTGCAGGGGGCCGGCGGTATGCGGTTTTATCATCCGCAGTATCTTCGCGAACTGCGGCAGGAATGCGACAGGCTCGGCATTCTGCTCATCTTTGACGAGATCGCCACGGGCTTCGGGCGAACGGGGAAGCTGTTCGCATGGGAACATGCGGGCGTGGAACCGGATATCATGCTGATCGGCAAAGCACTGACGGGAGGGTATATGACCTTTTCGGCGGTGGCGGCGACGGCGGACGTGGCGGAGCGGATTTCGAATTCGGAGTCGGGCGTGATGATGCATGGGCCTACGTTTATGGGGAATCCGTTGGCTTGTGCGGTGGCGCTGGAGTCTACGCGGCTGCTGTTGGAGTCGCCGTGGCAGGAGCGGATTCGGGAGATCGAGGGAATAATGCGCGAGGAATTGGCCGCGGCTGAGGGGGAGCCTTGGGCTAAGGAGGTGCGGGTGTTGGGGGGCATCGGTGTGATAGAGCTGCATGAGCCTGTGGATTTGGGTGCGTTCCAGCGGGAGTGTGTGGAGCGGGGGGTGTGGATACGGCCTTTTGGGCGGAATGCATATGTTATGCCGCCTTATTTGGCGGTTAGCGATGAGCAGGTTCGGCTGCTTTGTCGTGAATTGGTGGGGATATTATCCTCTGGAGTAGGGACGCGATAAATCGCGTCCTTGCGACCCCGGAGGGGTCGGAGAAGGTTAGCCACGGGCCCTTGCGGCCCGTGGTTAAATACAACATAATAAAACAAGAGCCCCGGAGGGGCTCCACCATAGTGCGACCCCTCCGGGATCGTGGGAGAGAGAGGATCTGGCCTAAACCCTCGGGCCGCAAGGGCCCGAGGTTAACCGTAGTTGAGCCCCTCCGGGGCTCTTGCGACCCCGGAGGGGTCGGAGTCCGGCCTTTGGCCGGACCACAATCGGGCGACGCGAAGCGCCGCCCGGGGAATGGGCGCGGATGGGAGGCCCGACAGGCCTCGCGCAATGGACGCGATTTATCGCGTCCGTACTGGGGCTGGGGGTTACAAACCCCCAGCGACTAAAATGGACGCGATATATCGCGTCCCTACTCGGGGATGGGCGTGACAGGACATGGCACGCCATGTCCCTACTCGGGATGATTGGTTTTATTTTTATTTATTCTAATATTTATGACTGAACGGCGGGGGATTCGGGAGTTTGGGGAGATTTTGCGGGGGCTGGAGGGGGAGTGCAGGTTCAGACGGCTGCCGGCGCATCGCGCGGGCCTAGGGCTGCTGGACCTTACTTCCAATGATTATCTTGGGCTCGCGGCGCGCTCGGCGGAGTTCTTGCCGGAGTTCCTTGACCGTTTCGGCGATGCGGCCCATACTTCTTCGGCTT
Source organism: uncultured Sangeribacter sp. (assembly GCA_964480745.1). GTDB lineage: Bacteria > Bacteroidota > Bacteroidia > Bacteroidales > Muribaculaceae > Lepagella. The sequence goes on from CAYZQA010000009.1 coordinate 24,183, forward strand.
CACGCCTGCTGGCCACAGACCAGAAAGTCTATCTCGATTTCGAGACTCTTTTAGAGGAGCTGTACGGGAGGCCGGCACTCCTTTTTAATTCGGGCTATCATGCGAACACCGGTATTATCCGCGCATTGGCAATCCCGGGTACCGTTTTTCTCAGCGATAAACTGATTCATGCCTCGGCAATCGATGGACTACGCGGACGCGGCGTAGAGTTTGACCGCTGGCGGCATAATGACACCGGCCATCTTCGGAAATTATTAGAGAAATACGCACAGACGGCGGAGCGGATGGTGGTCATCGTAGAGTCGGTCTATAGCATGGATGGGGATTTAGCACCGTTGGAGGAACTCGCAGCTTTGCGCGAGGAATTTCCGACTATGATTCTGATGCTTGACGAGGCACATGGATTCGGCGTCTTCGGACAGCGCGGGTTGGGATTGGCTGAGGAACGAGGACTTTTGGACCGGGTCGATATATTGGTGGCCACTTTGGGGAAGGCGGCGGCCGGCGAGGGGGCTTTTGCAGTAAGTTCGCAGCTGATGAAGGATTATTTCATCAACACGGCGCGGTCGCTGATTTTTTCAACGGCTATCTCGCCGTCGGCTGTGGCATGGAGCCGGCTGATGGTGGAGAAATTGACGGATATGGATGCGGAACGGCAGCGGGTCCGGGAGTTGGGGGCGCGGGTGCGCACGGCGATGCAGCGGCGGGGATATGACACGGGCGAGTCCGCGTCGCAGATTGTACCGGTGATCACCGGCGATGCCGCCCGGGCGTTGGACTTAGCGCGGGAGTTCGAGGAGCGCGGCATACTGGTTTCGGCGATACGGCGGCCGACGGTGCCGGCCGGTGGGGAGAGGATACGGATTTCGCTAACTGCAGCGATAACAGATGAAGGATTATCGAAACTTTTGGCAGAATGAAGATTGATTATCTGATAAAGGAGGAGGCGCATACGCGGCTGATACTGATATTCACCGGCTGGAGCATGGGGCCGGAGCTTTACGCCGGGATCCGGATTCCGGGGTGGGATGTGGCGGTTGTGCATGATTTCACGGAGCTGTCGCTACCGGCGGATCCTACGGAGGGGTATTATACTGTCTATCTTTTTGCGTGGTCGATGGGCGTGATGGCTGCGGAGCGGTTGCTGAAGCCGGAGCGGGTCACGGAGGCGTTCGCGATCAACGGTACGGGGCGACCGGCGGATGACCTGTACGGGATTCCGACGGCGATTTTTATGGGTACGGCGGAGAATTTGGCGCCGGGGACGTTGAAGAAATTTTGGCGTCGGATGGGATTAACGGAGGCTGCGGGTTGCAAACCCGCAGCGACTGATAGGAGGCCCGACGGGCCTCGCACAATGGACGCGATGTATCGCGTCCCTACTGATTGCCGGGGATTGGGGGATCAGCTTCGGAGAATTGCCCAAATGGGGGCGGCGGAGCGGCGGATACGGTGGACGCGGGCTTATATTGGCGGCCGGGACAGGATTTTTCCGCCGGCGAATATGGAGCGGTATTGGAGCGAGGATCCGGATACGGAGATTGTGCGCGATCCGGAGGGGCTGCATTTGCCGGATATGGAGGGGATCATCCGATCGGTGATTGCCGATCCGGGGCGCGTGTCGCGGCGATTTGCCGGCGCGTCGTCCAGCTACGATACGCATGCCATTGCCCAGCGGACGGCGACAATCCGAATGGGGATAAAACTGGAGCGGAAGATTGCCGGACTTACGGGCCGCATTCTGGAGATCGGGCCCGGCACGGGCCTTTTCACGCGCGAGTATTCACGCTTCCTGCATCCGGAGGAGGCTACTTTTATCGACATCACGGAGGTCGGACCGTTCGGCATCGCGCCGACGGAGCATTATCATCAGGGGGATGCGGAGCGATGGATAGAGGATGACCGGACTCTTTATGATTGCATTCTTTCGACTTCGGCGATCCAATGGTTTGCCGACATTCCACGGTTTTTGGCGCACTGTGCGGAGCGGTTGCGACCCGGGGGCACGTTGGCGTTGTCTACGTTTTTGCCGGGGAATTTGGAGGAGCTGGATCGGTTGCGCCCTACGCCGCTGCGCTATCCTACACCGGAGTTGCTGCGCGATGCTTTGGCGCGGAGTTTTGATGAGATTGAGATTGAGCCGGATGAGATTCGTGTGGAGTTCAGGAGTGTGCGGGAGATGCTGATGCATCTGAAGCATACGGGCGTGGCGGGGTCGGCGCCTGGGGGCGGCGGACTGAAGCTGAGCGAGATGAGCGAGCTGCGGACGCTGACTTATCGGCCGGTTTATTTGACGGCGAGGCGGAAGTAGGGACGCGATATATCGCGTCCTTTCGACCCCGGAGGGGTCGGAGTCCGGCCTTTGGCCGGACCACAATCGGGCCACGCTTCGCGCGGCCCGGAGACCAAGCACGGGTTGGAGGCCCGAATGGCCTCGCACAATGGACGCGATATATCGCGTCCCTACTGGGGTTGAAATTGATTTAGGGCGGAGATGACTTCGGCGGCTTGGGCTCGGGTTAGGACCGGGGAGATGGGGAGGGAGAGTTCGGTTTGGGCGAGGCGGTCGGTTAGGAGGAGGTTGCCGCTGCAGCGGAGGAGGCCTTTGTCACGGTAACAGTCTTGCTTATGCGGCGGGATGGGGTAATGGATCAACGTGCCGATTCCCCGAGCTGTAAGGTAGGCTTGCAATTCGTCTCTATGGTCTGTGAAGATCGGGAAGAGATGATAGACGTTCTCCCCTACCGGCGATTTTTTAGGCAACCTGATTAGCGGATTCTTTATCCCTTCATAATATAAGTTGGCTATTTCCCTGCGCTTGCGGTTGTCTTCGTCAAGACGGCGGAGCTTTATCGACAATACGGCAGCCTGCATTTCATCGAGGCGCGAATTGCGGCCGGCGTATGGGAAGACATATTTTTTCGAAGAACCGTAGTTGGCCAATGCGCGGACCATTGCGGCGAGTTCGGGGTCGGAGGTGGTGACGGCACCGCCGTCGCCCAATGCACCGAGATTCTTGCCAGGATAGAAGCTGTGGCCGGCGGCGTGGGAGAGGGAGCCTGTCAGGCGCCCATGGTATAGGCAGCCGTGGGCCTGCGCGTTGTCTTCGACAATCAGGAGGTTATGACGCCGGCAGAAATCGGCGAGTTGTTCGTTCCAGGCGTTTCGGCCGTAGAGATGGACGAGCAGCAGGGAGCGGGTGCGCGGGGAGAGGGCTGCTTCCACCTTTGACGGGTCGAGCTGGAGGGTATCGGGGTCGGGATCGACGAGGACCGGTATTAGGCCGTTTTCGGTGAGGGCGAGAACGGAGGCGATATATGTGTTTGCGGGGACTATGACTTCATCGCCGGGGGTTAGTTTCCCCATTTCTATCCATGCGCGGTAGATTAGGGTTAATGCATCGAGGCCGTTGGCGACGCCGATGGCGTGGGAGGAGCCGATGTAGCGGGCGTATTCCTGCTCGAAGGCTTCCACGCGGGGACCGAGGAGGTAGCGGCCGGAGGCGGCGACGTCGGCTACGGCTTTTTCAATCTCGCCTCCGAAGGAGGCGGTAATGGCTTGCAGGTCGAGGAAGGGGATCATATTAGTTATTAGTGACAAGTGACTAGTGAGAGTCCGGCCTTTGGCCGGACCACAATCGGGCAGCGCTTCGCGCGGCCCGGGGACTGGGCGCGATTAGCGACGGTATTCAATAAATTGGGAGTAGTCTTTGATGTGGTCGGCGTGGGAGAAGTGTTCGGAGGTGATGACGAGGGCTACGGCTCCGGAGGAGAATTCCGTGAGGCGCACCCAGATGCCGCTTTCCACCAGGAAGCCTCGGTCCGGACGGTTGAGCAGGACCGTTTTTTGCTCGCGGCCGTCATCGACCGTCACCAGAAAACTTCCCGAGACGGCGACTATGAATTCTTTTGTCTTGAAGTGGGCGTGGCCGCCACGGCTCTCCCCGCCCGGCACATCGTAGATATGAAAGACACGCCGGATCGGGAACGGGAGATGGTTCTCCCCTTCGACGACGGAAAGATTTCCCATCCTCGAACTGGGATGACGGGGAAGGTCGATCAGGCGGCAATCATTTATTGTGTTGGATGAAATCATCGTATTCGTTTATGTAGTCTTCGGGGTCGTATGGAAGGGATGAGAGGATGAGGGCGACGGCGTTTGTGGAGAAATTGTCGAGTCGGCGCCAGACTCCGGCGGGGACATGGACGGCCGTGTAGGAACGGTTGAGAGGGATTGTCTGGTGTTGCAGCCCGTTGTCGAGGAAGAGGTCGAAGGATCCGGAGAGGGAGATGATCAGTTCTTCGTTCCGGCGGTAGGCATGGCCGTCGCGTGCACCGCCGCCGGGGACGTCATATACCCAGTGGCAGCGGGCGATGGGAAACGGACTTGTCTGGAGGGCTTCCACGACGGAGACGTTTCCCCGGGAATCGAGGAAAGTCGGAAGCTGAAGCAATTGCCATTGAGGGAGCAGAGTCATAGGAGGGGGAAATTGGTCAGGACAAAAGTACAAAAATTTTTTAAAAATTTGCGTATATTCTCCAAAACGGCTAATTTTAGGCCTTGAAATAACCGCTAATCTAATACCTAATACTTCACTACCATCCTCTCAGAATCCAAGCGGGGCAGCACGGGAAAATTAAACCGAGCACAGCCCGGGGAATCAAAGAGAGAAAAGAACAAACTAAAAAATCCTGACCACATGAAATCAATCAAAAGAGTAATGGCGCTTATGGCGCTCGTGATTGCAGCCGCTTTCGGCGCGCAGGCGCAGCTTCCTTCCGTACAGCTCAAGGACTTGGCCGGCAAACCGGTTGACACCGCCCAGCTTCAGAATGACGGCAAGCCTTTTGTCATCAGTTTCTTCGCCACATGGTGCAAACCCTGTCTCCGCGAGCTGAAGGCTATCAGCGAGGTTTATGAAGACTGGCAGGACGAAACGGGGATGAAGCTGATCGCCGTATCGATCGACGAGGCACAGAACAGCTCAAAGGTGAAACCTCTCGTTGACCGCCTGGCCTGGGAATATGAAGTCTTGCTCGACCCGAACTCCGACTTCAGCCGCGCGATGGGGGTTCAGAATGTGCCTCACGTCGTTGTTGTCGACGGCCAGGGAAAGATCGTCGAGTCCCACTCCGGCTACACCGACGGCTCGGAAGAGCATCTGATCGAGATGATCCGCGAACTTGTGAACACACAGTGACGCACAGAACTCCATGAAACACAATAACAACAGACTACTCAAGGGCTGCCTCGCACTATGCGCGGCGGCCTTTCTGCCATCAGCGGCCAATGCAGCCGGGGATGTGGCAGTCCATGGCTCGGTGTCGGCCGATATCCTTTTCCCTGAGGAAGATAAGGAGATCGGAACGGAGGAATACAACTCCTGGATTCTATTCAACACCTACGCCGACGTCAACCTTTACAGCCGCTATGTCGATGCGGGGGTACGCTTCGAATTCATGCGCTGGCCAATGCCCGGCTATGAGAAAGACTTCGCCGGCTGGGGCGTACCGAACATCTACGTCAAAGGGAAATACAAAGGCTTCGAGCTGACGGCGGGAGACTTCTACGAGCAGTTTGGCGCCGGGTTTATCCTGCGCACATATGAGGACCGTCCGCTCGGAATCGACAACTCGCTTCGCGGTGGGCGTCTGAATATCACGGCGCTGAAAGGCTTCAAATTCACGCTGCTCGGAGGCGTTCAGCGTCATTACTGGAAATGGGACAAGCATTCGCAGGTCTATGGAGCGAATGCTGAGGCTTATCTTCAGGATTACATGACCGCATTGCAGGACCATAACGCAAGCTGGATGATCGGGGCAAGCTATGTGCTCCACCATGAGGATGACCAGGAAGTGGACCTTACCGGTGTAGACTACAGACTGAACATGCCGAAGTATGTCAACGCATTCGATGTCCGGTCGTCGTTCAACCAGGGCCCCTGGAACATCCTTGCTGAATATGCATGGAAGGGACAGGACCCCTGTTTCGACAATGACTACACCTACGGGAACGGAACGGCCTATCTCTTGAGCGGTTCTTACTCGAAAAAGGGAATCAGCGCCATGCTTCAGGCCAAGAGGTCGGAGAACATGGCTTTCCGCTCAGACCGTCTGACGGAAGGCACGGCAGTCTTCATCAACAACATGCCGGCCTTCTCATACAACCATACCTACGCACTTCCGGCGCTCTACCCCTACTCCACCCAGGCTGCACCGGGAGAATGGGCATTCCAGGGATCGTTTGGCTACACATTCAAGCGCAAGACACCCTTAGGAGGAAAATATGGCACGAAGATCAGCGTCGACGCCAGCTATATCAGCAGCCTTGTGGCCTCGAACGATCCCAAGAACCCGGTTAACGGAGATCTGATGGGCACGAATGGCCGAGACACCTACTTCTGGCAGATCGGATCCTGCAACTATTACGACATCAATGTCCAGTTCGAGAAACGCCTCTCGGGGCCTGTCCAGCTGAATCTTATGTATGCCCACCAGTATTACAACAACAAGGTTCTGCAAACTGTCGAAACCGATGATGCCTTCGTAAGGGCGAATGTGATTGTTGCGGATGTGAAATACAAGATCAATAAGAAATTCACACTTCGCGGCGAGGCACAGTACCTGTTCACGAAACAGGACCAGAAAGACTGGGCATACGGCCTTCTGGAATTCTCATGGACGCCTTACCTGATGGTGTCGGTCAGCGATATGTGGAACTGCGGCGAGACGGGACGTCATTATTATATGTTCGGCGTCACGGGTAACTACCGCGCCAATAGACTGATGATCCAGTATGGCCGCACGCGCAAGGGCTTCAACTGCTCCGGCGGTGTCTGCCGCCCTGTTCCGGCGATGCATGGCCTGATGCTCACTTATTCCTATAATTTTTAATTTGAGAAAGGAATGAAATCACTATATAAAATATATGCGGCCGGGATATTTGCTGCCGGGGCGTTCGGACTGACAAGCTGCGACAATATAGCCGAGGATGACAGATTCATCCAGCTTCCTCCGATTGAGGAAATGCGAGGTGTGTTGCTTGAAGACTTCACGGGCCAGACGTGCACAAACTGTCCGGAGGGCCATGAGATAATCGAGCAACTTGAAAAGCAATACGGGAAAGAACATATGATAGCGGTCAGCATCCATTGTGGGGACTTCGGAATATCCGTGAACCGCACGAAGTATGATGACGCCAATATGGAGAACACCCGTATCGGCCTTATGACCGAAGAGGGCAACTCGATCTGCGCCGCATACGGCATCGACCGTTGGCCAATGGGCGTCATCAATATGGGCAGCCCGGTCAATATGGATCAATGGGCTACGCAAGTCAGAAAAGCCATTGAGAGCAAAACGGATGTCCATATAGATGCCTCGGCAAAGATAGCGACACATGAGGATGGCACGGCATGGATCGTAATCAACACCAAGACGGAATCGAGCAGTGCGCGCATGGCGAAGATCCAGTATTGGATTGTAGAGGACGGGATTGTGGCCCAACAGAGAAATGGCACGAATACTATTTATGACTATGTCCACAACAATGTGTTCCGCGCCCAGATCTTCCCGGGCATCAAGGGAGAGGATATCTCTCTGGCTGCAAGAGTGGAGACTGAGACAACGGGAGAGATTGAGCTTCGCTACACGGACAAAGAGCGCTGGGCGAAGGAGAATCTCCGCGTTGTGGCATTCGTTTCGGACGAGACAGGCGTGTTGCAGGTTGTTTCCACCGGCATTGACCTTGGAGAATAATTCCAATAAAACATCACAATAAACAACAAAAGCATGAAGAAAATTTACTTACTTGCTGCCTGCGCACTGATGGCCGGCAGCATTTCGGCAAAGGAACTCTCCTTCCAGATGGGAGGAAAGACTCTCGTTCCGGGAGAGACTTATGGTTGCTCGAATGTCGTTCTTGACACGACGTGGGACACGGAATATCCCGACATCGCTATTGACCCGCATCTCTTCCTTGTCAGCGATATAGCTGCAAGCGACGTTACGCTGACGGCTGAGTGTACTTCCGGACAGAAGATTCAGGTCTGTGCTGGCGGCGACTGTGCGAAAGGCACTACTGTAACCAAGAAAGATCTTGTCTTGCAGGCCGGAGTGCCCTTTGCAACGGATTTTGAGTATACTGATGTAACGGGAAAGATTCCGGCAGCTGACCTTAACCAGCTTCCGGTTGTAGTTGCAGAGGTAACTGCGATGTACGGCGAGGATGCTTCGACGGCTGTGAAGGTGATCATTGCCATGAGTACGGCGGAGAACCTTAAGGAGGCTTCAGTGACTGTGATCAAGGAGGACGCTGCATTGCGCGTTGTCGAGGGCGGGTTGGTCTACAATGTGGACAAGGCTTCGACTATCGCGCTGTATGATATGAGCGGCAAGCGCGTGATGAGCGCTAATGTTCGTGGCGAAGGGCAGCTTAGCACTGCCGGGCTTGCTCGCGGGATCTATGCCTACACGATCAGCGGCGGCAAGAGCGGCAAGATTTTTGTGAAATAAATTATATTCCGGATATGGGAAGCGCCCTCCCCAAAAAGGAGGGCGCTTTTTTTGGCCGCATATTCGGGAGTAGGGACGCGATACATCGCGTCCAGTGGAGCCCCGGCGAGGCCCCACCATAGTGCGACCCCTCCGGGGTCGGGGGAGAGAGAGGATTTGGCCTAACCTCGGGCCGCAAGGGCCCGAGGTTAACCATGTTGAGCCCCTCCGGGGCTCGGAGTCCGGCCTTTGGCCGGACCACAATCGGGCGACGCGAAGCGCCGCCCGGGGAATGGACACGGGTTGGAGGCCCATGGGGCCTCGCGCAATGGACGCGATATATCGCGTCCCTACTGGGGACGAGGACGGCAGGACATGGCACGCCATGTCCCTACGGGGGCTGGGGGTTACAAACCCCCAGCGACTTAATCCTGGACATGGCACGCCATGTCCCTACAGAGACCACCGCCCAGCGACTAAAAATTAAAGGCGCCCCTGTTGGGACGCCTTTAATATTTGATTAATTGCCGCTTTTTATTTTAGACGGCTACTTTTTTTATTTGACGGCTACTTTTTTTATTTGACGGCGACTTTGGTTGCTTTGCCGTCGGCTACCACTACGTAGATGCCGGCGGGGACGGCGGTGGTTGCGCGGTCGGAGACTTTCGCACCGTCGATTCCATAGATGGCTACCTCGGCTGCGTTCTCGACTATGATCGTGCCTTCGACTACCTTAACCACAGGAGCGGCATCAGCTGCTACGGCTGAGACACCGGTATTGTGCTTGACTGTGACCTGGCCTGCGTTGATGACCTTACCGTCGTTGCCGTTCGTGAGAAGGGCGATGAGACGGTATTCGCTGTTCTTCACGTTCTGAACCGACATGTCGAGGGAGTAGGTATAGGTCTCGCCACCAACTACAGTCGCGGGGATGGCATCGCTGATTCCGGGATAGCTCTGGAGGTTGCGCGCAACGTCATCGAAGAGCATGGAGTAGCTTGCGGGACGGTCGTTCCATTCGCCCATCGGCATGGAATGGCCCTGCTGACCGGCTGCGAAATAGTTCGTCTGGCTGTAAGGACCGACCTGATCCTCTACGACAACAAAAGAAAGAAGATGTCTGGCTTCTGCATCGACGGCGAACTTGACATTGGCCGTGGCCTTGACAGACTTACCATCTTCTGACTCCTCGCCGGAAACCTCTACGTTAACGTAAGAAGGACTTGCAATCTGCTGATCGACATAGCTGCATACCTCGTTGAGGACATTGCTCGCGGTCGGCCAAATCTCATTTGCGCGGTCGATGATGGCGCAAGGAAATCCTGAAATATAATCATTGATGAAGCCGGAGTAAGCGGCAATTTCCATGCGGTCGCCACTGTGAACGGCGATACGGACAACATCCTCGGGATACTTCTCGCGAAGGTTCTCAAGCAGGTAAGCACCGGCCGGACACCAGCCGCACCATGTTCCGGTTGCCTCCTCGATAACAACGCGGCGGGGATAGCCTTCGGTGAAGCACATGACTGTTCCGGCACTCTGACCCGGGTAGACGTTATCGACGTCATTGACCTTGGCAATCTTGGAGACGAGATTATAGATTGCCGGCTTCTCAAGGGCGGGAACCTCGACTTCAAGCTTCGTAATGCCTCCGACTGGAACGGCCTTGTCGAGATCAAAATGATTGACATAGTTGAGATCGCCCGTCAACGAAGTGGCGATATCCATGGAAGAGATCTCATTCTGGCCACGGTTATATACCTGAATGGTATATTTGAGCGGTTCGCCGATTACAGCTGTTTCCGGAATCACGGAGGAAATGATTTGAGCCTGGTCGTAAGGAGCGTGAGAGCCGCGGACAGAGGCCGTTATACAGAACGATCCGATCTCGCTGGAGAAATCGGTCCAGGAAGTCGGCATGTTGGTGGCTTTAGTTGCGCCGCCAAGGAGAGCGCCGCCAGAAGCTATGGGAACTTCATCAACGGCCCCATAATAACCGTTGGAAGAAGCAATCTTGAAGGAATAGCCGATATAGAGGGGTTCGGAGCCGGAGATGGTGTAAGGCTCATCGAAGTCGAAGGAATTAACCGTCCGTCCCTCCTTCGCGAGAGCGACTGATTTGCGAGCCGCATAGGGCCCTTTCAGGTCGCGGAGGATGAACGCGGAGACAGTAGAGAGGCCTTGAGTCGTACCGGTCGAATTGTTGGTTCCGGTTGTGATGTTGAGGCCTGTTATCTCGTCTCCTTCAAGGGCTGCGACAATCTCAGGATCAATCTGGACAGCCATGAACAGATAGCTGGCAGAGCCAGTGTTGAAGGAATAGCAATTGGCCGGATTTGCCGGATTGACTGCGGGGCCAACCTGATAAGTGTCAGACTGCTCATTTTCGCGAGCGGGAGCCTTAGGGAGATTTCTCATGCCAACGGAGCCTGCGACAGTCAGACCGTCAGCGAGGCTGGCGGAAGCGGGGGCTTGGGAAACCGGAGTCCACGCCATTGCCGAACCGGCTACGGAAGCTATGGCGAGGGAAGCGAGTATTGACTTCTTCATTATGATAAATATTAGGTTTAATAATATTGCGGAATCAAGAGGGGCCATAAAGACCCGTCAAATAATAATGCAAAAAAAAGGAAATAAATCGGAATCTGCAACACAAAAGAAGAAATGTCTTCCATTAATCGATGCAAATGAAAAAATCTTAAACCAGTTAAATAAGTTTTGAGACTAAATCGCGTTGTGTTAATATGACTGAAAACAGGACCTTATTCGCGACTCGCCTCGGCGTATTGGCCACGACGGTCGGCTCAGCTGTCGGCCTTGGCAACATCTGGAGATTCCCATACGAGGTAGGAACCCACGGAGGGGCGGCATTCTTAATCTGCTATATATTCTTCGTGTTTCTGATCGGCGTACCGGTGATCTGCGCTGAATTTGCGATGGGGCGCCGTAGCCGCACCGGAATTCCGGGGGCCTTCGAGACCCTCAACAAGGGGAAGAAAGGCTGGAACTGGGTCGGCTGGCTCGGAATTGCCGGGGCTATCATGATCATAGCGTTCTACAGCGTCGTGGCCGGCTGGACACTGGAATATACTCTCGACTCGGCCATCGGGCTCTTCAGCGACCACACGACGCATGACCGCCATGCCGAATTCCTGCGCTTCACGATGGGCTGGAAACCTGTCGTATGGGTTGTCGTGTTCATGGTGCTCAACGGGCTGGTATTGCTCGGCGGAGTCCAGAAAGGGATCGAGCGGGTCAGCAATATCCTGATGCCTATCCTTTTCCTTATCCTTTTGGCTTTCTGCATCAACTCGCTCACGCTTCCCGGGGCAAAAGATGGTCTCATCTTCCTGTTTCATCCCGACTTCTCGGCGCTCACTCCGGGCGTGATACTGTCAGCGATGGGTCAGGCGTTCTTTTCCCTCTCTTTGGGGATGGGCTGCATGATCACCTACGCATCCTACTTCAAGGATGACACTCCGCTGATGAAAACCGGCATACAGATTGCGACGCTCGACACACTTGTCGCAATCCTTGCGGGGGTCATCATTTTCCCGGCCGTTTTCAGCTTCGGTCTGTCGCCAGCGGAGGGACCGACGCTCGTGTTTGAGGTTCTTCCCAACATTTTCCAGCAAATGACCGGAGGGAGAATCTGGAGCACGCTCTTCTTCTTCCTGTTGGCCGTGGCCTCGCTGACATCGCTTATTTCTATCAGCGAGATTGCGATAGCCTACTTCTGCGACCATCTGAAGATGAAACGGACTCCGGCGACTCTGCTGCTTACGGGCATAGGGATTGCATTGGGAATACTCTGCGCGCTCTCGTTCGGACCGCTGAAAGAGCTAAACCTCTTCAATATCTTCGACTACGTATCGAGCAACATCATCCTTCCGCTCGGAGGAATGGCGACAAGCATATTCGCGGGATGGGTCCTTGACCGCTCAACGCTGTTCGCGGAGCTTCGGGGCACGGGCAAATTGCCGGAATGGGCGGCAAAAGGGATTCTGATCAGCCTCCGCTGGATCGCTCCGGCCTGCGTCTTGGCCGTATTTATCATGGGAATTTAAGCCCGGGAGGGTCAATTTAGGGTCGGATATGTTATAAAAATATGTTATAAAACATAAAAATCGCGAATTTCGGGGATAGACGGCACAACAAAATGGGCCGTCGGGGAGTTTATATAATTGATGAAAAAGATTACAGCGATAGCGATCGCCATGATGGCGCTCAGTTCGCTCCCTTTTATCGGACAAAGCAAAGAACAGTCGCAAGACGAGACAAAAGAGAGCGTGACTGCGCAAGTCAAGGAGGTCGAAGAAGAAGAAATCTCCGATTTCGAGAAAGCCGTGCAGATCATCAAAAAGTATGAAACATTGCACCAACCGAAGCATTGGCCGCTTGTGGGTTACGGCCATAAAGTGCTCCCGGGAGAGAAATTCAGCCGCAGCCGTGCATTATCAGAAGCTGAGGCAGACGCCTTGCTCCGCAAGGATTTGAAAAAGAACTGCGCCCTGTTCAGGGAATACGGGGCAGACTCCTTATTATTGGGCACACTCGCCTACAACATAGGCAGCGGCGCTGCGAAGCGTTCGAGTGTGGCCACGAAATTAAAGAACGGTGACCGGGACATCCGGTCGAGTTATCTGGCTCATTCGCGTTACCGCGGAAAAACCCACTCCCAGATACTCAAGCGCCGCACAGAGGAATTCGATGCGTTGTTCCGAAGCGACAGTAAAACCATGACTCCGGAAGACGGCGGACCCCTCGCGGCAGCCGAGAACATATTGAGTTATCTCTCTAAACTATAGACCCCTCTTCCAATTAAAACAATGCAGATTTTCAAAGGAATATTACTTATTCTACTCGGAGGGATAGCGTTGACCGCATGCGGCAACAGCCATAATTCTAAGGAGACTCCGGACGGAGCGGCAGAGAGGGACTCTGTGCCCTCAACTGTGAAAGGCGTCGTCGATGCCGTCGCGGCTGACGACAGCGTGAGCTTCGCGAAGCTTGTCAGCTACCCGCTGCACCGCCCCTACCCTCTCCGCGACATCTCGACTCCAGAAGAGATGACATCCTATTACAAGACCCTCGTCGACGATTCGCTGAGAAACGTCATTTCGCATTCGACTTCCAAGGAATGGAACGAGGAGGGATGGAGAGGCTGGACGCTCGACAATGGCCAGTATATCTGGGTCGATGAGTCGGTGTATGCAGTCGATTATGTCTCCGCAGCTGAAAGGCGCGAACATAAGCGACTTGCGGAGAGCGAGATGAGTTCGCTCCATAAGAACTTGCGCAAGGGCTGGCGTCCGCGGCTTTGTCTCATCGACTCGACGACGGGACGGATTTACCGCGTGGACCGCGCTGAAGAAAGCAAGGCAAAAGACAGGGAATACCGGCTCGCGATCTATGCGAACAACCATAAGCTCCACGACACTCCGGAAGCCTCCTATTCGGGAGCACTTTCTGAGGAAGGGACAGCAGAATCGCCCGTCTATGTCTTTGTCGCTCCCGGCGGTCGCCATATAATTCTTGATGAGATGCCTGCCGACAGTCCGTATCCGAGAATTTTTGACGGGGATGATGACCCGGGGCATGAGCTGAGACGCGCATATTGGCGCGACCTGCTTCCGGCTGACGAACATCCCGCGACCGATTCTATCAAGTAAAAACAACATTCAAAAAATAGAGGAAGATCCCTGACGGGGGTCTTCTTTTTTTGCGCCAACCATTATGCAACGGGGTTGCACGGAGGAAAGGGTATCTTTGCCGAAACTTACGCTAACCTGACATGAAAAGAATCCAGATACTCCGGAACGCGCTAACAATTGCACTTTCCCTTTCCCTATTCATTCCCGGGACGACAGCCTGCTCGTCGTCACATTCCCATGACCATCACGGGGAAGAAGCGGAACATGCCCATGAACATGACTCCGATGAGCATGACCATGATGGAGAACATGATGAAAAGGAAGGGACGGAACATTCCGGGGAGATAATCTTCCCGGCGGAGAAGGCAAAGATGGCCGGGCTGGAGACTGAGAAAGTCACTGCCGACCGATTTCATGGGGTCATAAGGACCGGCGGGAAGGTTATGCCGGCGAGCGGCGCGGAAGCAACCGTAGCGGCCACTATGTCGGGAATAGTCCGTCTGAACGGTCATTTCACGGAAGGATCGGCCGTAAACACCGGCACTACCCTATTCACAATCACCAATACCGGGCTTCCGGAAGGGGACAACGCGAGGAAAGCAGCAATAGCCGTCAAAAAAGCGAGAGAGGATTATGATCGTATATCCAAGCTATCGGAATCCCACCTTGCGACGGCTGCCGAGCTTTCGGAGGCGAAGGCGGAGCTGGAGCGGGCCGAGCTGGAAAGCCGTTCCGCCGGGGCGGCCGGAGGGAAAGGCGTCGGCGCGCCGATGGCAGGATATGTCAAGGAATGCCTTGTCAAGGATGGGGATTATGTGGAAACCGGAACGCCGTTGATGACCATCACCCGCGACAAGCGCCTACAACTTCGCGCCGAACTGCCGGAACGTCATTTCGGCTCACTCGGCAAGATCGTCTCCGCCAAATTCAAGACATCATATTCCGACCGGACATATTCATTGGAGGAACTCAACGGAAGGATCGTATCGCGGGGAAGACAGGCGGGAGAAAACTCTCCATTCATCCCGATCATATTTGAATTTGATAATGCGGGAGGGATTGTGGCCGGTTCATTTGCAGAAATATATCTGCTGACCGATGAAGGGTCGCGGGCGATAAGCGTTCCGAAGGAAGCTTTGACTGAAGAGCAGGGAATCCATTATGTCTATGTCAAACTGGATGAAGAAGGCTACGAACGTAGGGAAGTGAAAACCGGAATGACAGACGGAGAGAGGTATGCAATCCTCTCCGGACTCAGGGAGGGGGATGAGGTCGTAACGCGCGGGGCAGTGCAAGTCAAGTTGGCATCCGCATCAAAGGCAATTCCGGGACACACCCATAACCATTGATTTCAATGCTCAACAGGATAATACGATTTTCGCTCGACAACCGGCTGCTGATACTGGCAGCCGCCGTTCTGCTGATAGTCGGAGGGATATTCACGCTCCGCAAAATGGAGGTTGATATATTTCCGGATCTTAACGCGCCTACCGTAACGGTCATGACTGAGGCTCCGGGAATGGCTGCTGAGGAAGTCGAACAACTCATAACATTTCCCCTTGAGACGTCGATGAACGGGGCGACGGATGTCAGGCGCGTACGCTCGACTTCCACAAACGGTTTTTCGGCCGTCTGGGTGGAATTTGACTGGGGAACGGACATATATCGCGCCCGCCAGATAGTTTCGGAGAAATTGGCCGAGGCTGCGCAGGAGCTTCCTGCCGGAGCGGGCCAACCCGTGATGGGTCCTCAGTCATCGATATTGGGGGAAATGCTCATAGTCGGCCTTACTTCCGATTCCACATCTCAGCTGGCGCTCCGGACATTGGCAGAGCGGACAATCCGGCCACGTCTTCTTTCGACGGGAGGCGTTGCGCAGGTTTCCGTGATCGGGGGTGACCTTCAGGAATTCCAGATATTGCTGAATCCTGAGAAAATGAACCATTACGGCGTTTCGCTTCAGGAAGTGCTTGCCGCAACGCGGGAGATGAACTCGAATGCCAACGGAGGGGTCGTCTATGAATTCGGGAATGAGTATATTGTCCGAGGAATGCTCTCCACGACAGACACGGAGCGGATCGGGGCTTCGCTTATAAAGAGAACATCGGATGGCTATCCCGTTACATTGGCGGACATTGCCACGGTAAAAATCGGCGGACAGTCCCCTAAATTGGGTTTGGCCTCAGAAAAAGGGAAGCCGGCAGTCCTATTGACCGTCACCAAGCAACCCGGGACAGGCACCATAGAACTGACCGAGCAATTGGAGGAGACGCTCAATGAGCTCCGAGGGTCGTTGCCGAAGGATGTCCATGTGAGCACGGACATCTTCCGCCAGTCAACTTTCATAGAAAACGCGATAGACAACGTAAAGACCTCCCTTCTGGAGGGTGCGTTTTTCGTTGTCATCATCCTCTTCCTTTTCTTGGCGAATGTCAGGACGACGCTAATCTCGCTTGTCACGATCCCGGTGTCGTTTATCGTTGCGGTGCTGGTTCTACATGCGATGGGCTACACTATCAACACGATGAGCCTCGGCGGACTGGCCATTGCAATCGGTTCGCTTGTGGACGACGCAATCGTGGACGTGGAAAACGTATGGAAGAAACTGAGGGAAAACCGAGGGCTCCCCAAAGAAAGTCGAAGAAAAGTGAAGGAAATCGTGTTTGAGGCTTCCAGAGAGGTCCGGATGCCGATCCTGAACAGTACGCTGATAATCGTGGTCAGTTTTCTTCCTCTTTTCTTCCTCCAGGGAATGGAGGGGAGGATGCTTGCCCCGCTTGGACTTGCCTTCATCACTGCCCTATTTGCATCGACGGCCGTCGCACTGACGCTAACGCCTGTCCTTTGCAGCTATCTTCTTTCTGACAAAAAGCTGTCTGAAAAAGAAGATAAATCGCTGAAAGAGCCTTGGCTCACACGGCGGTTAAAGGCGACCTACCGGAAATCGCTCGAATGGGTGTTGGCGCGGAAAAAGATTGTGATCATCTCGACGGGGGCGTTGCTCGTCGTGACGGTGGGGCTCTTCTTCACGCTTGGCCACAGCTTCCTGCCGGGATTCAACGAGGGATCGCTGACCATCAATGTCTCCTCCATGCCGGGCATTTCGCTTGAAGAATCCGACAAAATCGGAGCGGAAGCGGAGCGGCTGCTCATGGAGATACCGGAGATCAACACAGTGGCGCGGAAAACCGGACGCGCCGAGCTGGATGAACATGCGTTGGGAGTCAATGTGTCGGAAATTGAGGCTCCCTTTACCCTTGGCGACCGTAGCCATGAGGAATTTATAAAGGATGTCCGCGAAAAGTTGGCCAACATCTCTGGGGCCAATATAGAAATCGGTCAACCGATCAGCCACCGTATCGACGCGATGCTGAGCGGAAGCCGCGCTTCAATAGCCATCAAACTGTTCGGGACCGACCTGAACAGGATGTTTGCTATCGGAAACGAAATCAAGGAGGCGATAGAGGATGTCCCGGGAATAGCGGACCTGAATGTCGAGCAACAGATAGAGCGGCCGGAAATACAGATAATTCCCCGGCGGGAAGTAATGGCCCGGCATGGACTGACGCAGACTGACTTCCGCGAGATCGTCAGCGTCCTTTTAGGAGGGGAAGCCGTGTCGCAGGTCTATGAAGGGAACCAGAGCTATGACCTTGTTGTCAAAGCTGACGATGACCATAGGCGCGGGATCGAGGATATAAAATCGATGCTCATCGACACGCCTGACGGAGGGAAAATCCCCCTTGAGGCCGTGGCGGATGTCATATCAGCAAGCGGACCGAACAGCATATCGCGTGAAAAGGCGAAACGGAAAGTCGTGATCTCGGCCAACACGAGCGGCGGGGACCTGCGGGGAACTGTCAACCAAATCCGAGAAATAGTATCGGAGAAGATAGATTTGCCGGAAGGCTATCATGTCGAATATGGAGGCCAGTTTGAAAGCGAGGAGGCGGCAAGCAGCCTGCTGTTCTGGGCGTCGATGGGAAGCATTCTTATCATCTTCCTGCTTCTTTACATGGAATTCCGGAATGCGTTGGAAAGCGGAATCATATTGCTTAACCTGCCCTTCGCATTGATTGGGGGCGTGCTCGTGCTGCGTTTCACATCCGGGGAGGTGAGCATACCGGCCATCATCGGTTTTATTTCACTATTCGGCATAGCGACGCGCAACGGCATGTTGCTGATCGCGCGCTACAATAGCCTTCAAAGTTTAGGAGGGGAAACGATCCGCGAGAGTGTGATCCGGGGAAGTGTTGACCGGATGAATCCTATCCTTATGACGGCCCTGACCTCAGCTTTGGCGCTTATCCCGTTGGCAGTCAGGGGGGATTTGCCGGGAAATGAGATCCAGAGCCCCATGGCGAGCGTCATTTTGGGAGGTCTTATTTCATCGACGTTTTTAAACTTCTACATTATCCCTATTGTCTATATATGGATGAAGCATGCCTTATCGCAGCGCAAAAAAATGACCGATTAATGAAATATTACATCCCCGCGGCGACCGCCCTGTTCCTTATGGCGTCGCCGGCCACCGCAGAGACTATAGACTATATTGTCAGAGAGATAGAACGAAATAACCCGGAACTCAGAGGGACGGCAGTTGAGAATAAAGCCACGCTTCAGGAGGCGGATGCAGCCAACCTTCCGGGAGCGACTTCGATAGAATTCAATCCCTTCTTTGAAAGGGGAGGAATCTCGAGCAGCGAGTTTATCGTCAAGCAAGATTTTGATTTCCCGACGCTCTATACGACGCGGCATAAGTTGGGGAAGGCGCAGGAGGAGGAGATGAATGCGTCGGCCGATGAGGCACGCAGACAATTGGGCGCGGAGGCTCGCAAGAAATTGATAGAGTATTGCATGACGCGCGACCTTGACAAGCTCCTTTCGGAAAGGATAGCGCTGAACAACCGCCTCCAGAAGGGACTTGCCCAAAAGGAGGAACTACAGGAGGCAACGGCGGCGGATATCGCCTTGGCCCGACTGGACGCGATCGATCTTTCAACGGAGCAGGCTCAGAATAGGGTGACGATCCAACGGCTCCAGCGCGAAATCACGGCCATGAACGGAGGCAAGGAGATTGACTTCAATTCCATAGACTCCCCGCAGCCGATTATGAATATCCCGGACGGAAAAGAGCTGGAAGTATTGGCCGCGAAGAGCGGCAGCGTCAAGAGCGCGGAAGCTGCTGTGGCGAGCAGCCGGCAGGAGGTGAGCGTGGCCCGCAACGGCTGGGCACCGGGGTTGTCTGTCGGGTATAGGATGGAGACGGAGGGGAAAAGCGCAGCCCACGGAATGATGATCGGGATCGGCTTCGATCTGTTCGGAGCGGGAGGTCGCGTCAAAGCGGCCAAGAGCCGCGAGAATGCCGCCATTCTGAAAGCCGAGGGTAGCCGGCTTAACCAGTTGGCCGAGCAGGAGGCCCTTGTCTCAGAAATGAGGGAGACGCTTGAGCTTATGAAGGCTTACGACATTTCTTCGCTCGACAAGACGTCGGAACTACTTGACATTGCACTCTTCAAAGGAGCCATGACAATCGAGGATTACACGGAAGGGATGGATAAAATACTGAGCCGAAAAGCGGAATATGAACGCCTGCGCTATCAGTTGCTGACCCTGGAGGCGGATCTTTATAAATGATATTAATATTATGAGCGAACTTCAAACGGGCGCAGCCGAAGAGATGCTTGAGGAAGCGGGAATCAGGCCTACGCCAAACCGCATACTCGTGTTGAGGGAAATTCTGAAATCAGACTCGCCTCTAAGTCTGACCGACTTGGAAGGGAGTCTTGAAACGCTTGACAAATCGAGCATATTCCGGGTTATCACGCTTCTGGCCCAACATCATATTGTCCACGGGATAGAAGATGGACGCGGAATTGCGAAGTATGAGATCTGCCATGGCGACCATGCGCATGGGGATGACGACATGCACGCCCATTTCTATTGCGAGCGATGCGAAAGGGTCGTTTGCCTGCCGGCAATTTCTGCCACTCCTCCCGAGCTGCCGGAAGGATTTGAGGCACACTCAGTCAATTATATGATCAAGGGGATTTGCCCTGAATGCAAGACAAAGAATCGTTCCTGAAGAAGGGAAATAGGCGCTACGCCGACGGTAAAATAGAAGCCCGGACCTGATGGCCCGGGCTTCTATTTTATCGTGAATCATCGATCACTTCTTAGAGACCTTCACAAGGTCAATAAGGGCATGATTTGTAGATATATTCATGTTTTCATCTTCGGGGAGATATTGAAGGGTCAGGACATGATTTCCTTCGGGAATCTCCACAGCCACCGAATTCGTATATCCCCAGTCGCTCCAGTTGGCTACGCCACGCTGAGGCATCACGATCGTTCCTACCTTCTTGCCGTCAAGGAGGAGGGCGCGGATTGCGGCTTTGTTTTCAGTATTGACCGGCCCGTTACCGTTGGCATAGCGGAAGGAGACGGTATAAACTCCGGCTTCAGGAATTTCCACATTTATGTCCATCGGCGCGGACGTCCGGTCGAGTTCGGCGAATCCGCCTCCGTGGTAACCCGTGATGCCATCCTTCGGCTGATAGCTCACTTCCGTGGAGGTCATCGTTTCCTTATCCTTCGACGGGAAAGAATAGAATTCGAGACGGTTGCTGAGCGGTTCGGAAGCGAAAGAGGGGGTTCCATCGGAGGCTATGCCGATCACCTGCCATTCTCCCGGTTCGGAAGCGGGCCAGGATGTTGTGTGGGTGCGTCCAACTTCTTTGCCATCCTTAAGGACGACGTATTCGGCGATATATTCTATAGGATTCCATTCGAGGAGATTCAGCTCCGGCTGGGGTTTACGGATATGGGTCTGCATCTTGACCGGGTTCGGCACGAGGCGGACAACGGGAGTCAACGGAGCCTTGACATTGGGCGTCCGGTTGAGCTTCATTTCCGGAATGGGCTGGTTGTCCATGTCGACGACGATACGGCAGTCTCCTTTGAGCATCTTGGCCGGAATCGGTTTTGAGGGGTCGAGGGATTTGCCGTTGAGGGTCAATGATTTCACATTTGAGCCATATCCATTGACAGAGATATCGAGACGCGCTCCGCGATAGTTGAAATTCTCGAGACGGCGGTTGTCTGCCAATGCCTGAGGAACGAAGGGCTTTATCAGGAGGCCATCTTTTTCAAAATGGAGGCCAAAGAGAATGCGGTTGGTAAGGGCGAGATTTCCCGAGAGGCTCCATAACATGTTGGAGGAGTTGAGTTCGGTGAAGATGTCGCCATTATCAAGGTTGAAGTTTTCTTTGTTCGTAGCGAAAAGGGCCGCGGGGCGGAAGACTGAGCCTATACCTTCGAGAGTTCCCTGTTCGTTACCGGCCTTAGCCTGTGCGAGCGCCCAGTAGGAAGCCACGAAAGGCCAGAGGGCGTTGTTATGGTAATTCGGTATGTCGGAGATCTGGGGGAAGAAGATCGCGGGACCGAAGGGAGTATGGGGAACGTTTTCGGAGATTGATTTCTGACGGTCGGCGGGGGCCACATCAAAGAGGATGGCAAGGGATTCGCCAAGGGTTTCTTCGCGGGGGTTGACTATCAAGTTGTCGCGGCCGTACGTGTACACTCCATAATATCCTTTATCTTCCAGCCAGAAACGTTTGTCGATGGCGGCGGCGAGGTCATCGGCTTTCTTCTGCCATTCGGCAGCTTCCTTTTTCTTGCCGAGGATGGAGGCCATCTCGGAGACTGCATCGAGGGCTGCGGCATACATGACGTTTGTGCCCATGGCCTCGCTGCGGGCGATGTCGGCTGTCTGCATCCAACGGGGATAGCTTTGTTCGCGCCAGTCGATGAAGGAGGTCTCCCCCATCACGAGTCCGTCGGGGCTCATCACGGTCTTCTCATCCTTCTCCAGCGAACGGACGGCGATGGGATAAACTTTTTTGAGCCAGTCGAGGTCGCCCGTGACTTTATAGATCTCGTAGGCAGCGAGGACCCATACCATGCGGTCGGTAGAGATAGGCCATGCGCCGCCGGAGCCTGTGTCTTGGATGATCTGGCCTGAAGGATTGACTTTCTTCATCAGCGAGATCATCGAGGCTTCGGGCTGGAGATAAGCCATGGAGAGAATGATGGAGTAAGAGACATCTCGGGTCCAGACGCCGGCCCATTCTTTACCTGTGCGGAGGGTCTTGTCGGGTTCTACGGCGTTGACCATTTCATCGAGGCCCATATTGTAGATCGCCTGATGAAGGAGGTTGGAGCCCGACAGCTTGGGATAGGATGAAAGATCGTTCTTGCGGGTCCAAGACTGCTCGATGGGCATGAAATAGCCGGGGCGCGCGGAGTAGGTGGAGCGAATTTCGTCGGGGCTGACTGCCCAGGCTTTGAATTTGTCCTGGAAAATCGTGTCGCCGCGCCAGGAGTAGGCGTCGGTCTGGACAATGACGGGGTCAACGGCAGCGGAGGCTGACATAGCGCCGGCGGCTGCCATCAACAGAGCAAATGTTTTATGCTTCATAGAAGATTAAGAAAGGGTTAATGGTTAATGGTGTTTTTCGCTGCAAAGATAATTGAAAAAAATGGGAAACTGCCGGATTGGCGGAATAAAATTGGACGAGTCGAGAAAACGCGGGGTCTTCAATGTTTGTTGAAAAGTCTTTGCTAATTTTGCAGAAGAAAGGGAAATGGGCTTTATGCCTTCATTCATTTCAATTATTTGGGCATCCGGCTTATAAGAAACGGACAATATTACTACTATGGGAGGATCTTCAGTATTTGGGGATGATTTTGGATTTACTGCTCAGGAATCTTTGGAAACGCAGTTGGTTGAGGAGAATATAATAGGATCCGGGCCAACCAGCACGGTTTATCGCGTGAGACAGGATGGGGTGCAAGTGGCAGTCAAACGCCTTGCGCCGGAACTCAGACTCAATCCGGCTCTTATCGCCGCTTACCGCAAAGAATTCGAAATAGGCAGAAGCCTCAAACATGATGGGCTCCCTGTCTATAGAAAACTACGAGCTGACTTAAAAGAAGTCTACATAGTTGAGGATTTCATCGATGGCATCAATCTGGAGGACTTCCTCGCTACAGAAGAGGGGAAGGCCTATTTCCATAAAAAAGGGAGCGTTGATTTGTTTCTAAGGCAGTTGCTCGGTGTCGTAGCCTATCTTCACAGGAGCGGCGTCATCCATTGCGATCTGAAGCCGGCCAACATCATGCTGCGCCATAGTGACCGGGCAGTGATGGTGATTGATCTGGATAAAGCTTATTGCGATACGCATGACCGGACGCATGGAGGGACTCCCGGTTTCAGCGAACCTCTGCATGGAGCCAAACCAACGGCTGCAAAAGATTTCGCTGCAATCGCTTGCATACTTGAGCAGATTTATGGAGGAGAAAAAAAGATTCCTCGGAAATTGAGACGTTTCCATGATCTCTGCAACAAACCGGGAGTCTCAGCCGATGAACTTCGGGACGCATTGCGACTCACCTCTCAAAAATTTTGGACTCTCACGGGGTTGGGGGCTGCATGCATAGTTGTTATTATGCTTGGCATAGTAGTTTTCCAGAATAAAGAGGAGCCAGCATCCGAAAGCGTAGAATACTTAAAAATAGATAAGGACACTCCAGATATAACTGAATCCGAGGCAAACATTTCCTCCTCAGATGGTGGCGAGGAACCGGCGTTCTCCCCTATCGCTACCGAGCCTAAGGTAAACTCACCGGCTAATCTTAAATCCACCGGCTCGGAAGATAAAATCACTGATTTTGATATTCGAATGGCTGATTACTCAAAGATGGCCGAAACGAGTTTAGCTTATCTGAGGTCAGGGAAAGTCACCACGGAAGAGTTCCAACAGATGTTGACCAAACTGGAAGCGCTTTGGTCTTCCAATTACAATGAAATTTTGGATGATTACCGCAATAGCCACCCTAAGGCCACCGAAGCAGAAGTATATCAGGCCGTGATCAGTGCCTCCGCTGAAAGCAAGGCATTTCGAACGATGAACGACTTCAACAAGGAATTGCTCGATACGATCAACGCTCGAAATAACGCAATAAGGTTTTAGCACAGAAGAGGGTAAGGCTTAACGATGAAAGAATATCAAAGTCTTTAATTCTGTGAATGTCACGAGAACCCTAAAATCTCCAATGAGGTCAAGCCTCCATCTTTTGCACCGCGGAAAGGCCCGAGACTCACTCCTTCTCTCATCACATCTCCCACTATCAGTTCCTGCCCTTTGATGAGATGGGAGATCTTCAGGAGGTCACCTTCCTTCAATTTACTATTCTTTGAATTTGCAACCCGAAATTCATCATTGCCTAAATAGGTCAAAGTAACCTCCCGTGCGGGATGATAGGAAAAACGGACGCGACTGCCTTCCTGCAAATTATCTACATCAATGCAGTCAAGTTCAGTGAACTCGGAGCTGACTTTCTTCTCACCGACATTTTCAAGAAGAACCTGATAGCTGTCGAATCCAAGCCATTTTGCCAATATCTCCATAGTTGAGGCATGGGGAACGCGGTAACGTTCCTTTGATTCCGGACCTACCAGACCTAACATCCGCTTGACGGTGGTTTCGCTAATCCCGATTTCGTTTCCTAATGGTGCGCAGTCGGCAGAGAAGATTTGTTTCTTGCCATAGCGTTCATGAATAAGATCAATAATAGATTTTGGAAGCATGGTTAAAGAATAGATTACAAATCAGCAATACCTATATAAGTGGTGAATTGATGATTTCTGATACCATTAATATAACAAATCAAGACTCCTCTTTTCCAGAAAAGCAGGAGTCTTGACGCTTAGTCATATAAGAATTTTCACATAGAATTGTAATTATTGGAATTGCAATAAATTACAAGGCTTGTAGCAATTTGGCATTTATTTTGGCAAGTCTGGAAGCCTGAGAAGTCGATAACTGGGATTCTGCATTTTCAAGTTTTTCCTGTAATTCCTCGGCCTTTTCAAGCATAGTGCCCATTTCCATAGCAGCGGACACGTCTCCGTTTTGCACTTTCTTGTAGACACCGATATATTGATCCACATAGTTTTCGTATGTATTCAAAATGGAATCCCAGTCATCCGAAGAAGAGGAGGAAGAGGAGGAGCTTAGACCGGAACTTGACTCATCGGATCCATGTTTCTCATACGCAGAAGTTATGCGGAAAGTTGTTGGTTTTGCACCATCATCAAAATCTAATCCCCAGCGCACGGTCGCAGTTTCGCCTGGCTTAAGTTTAAGAGCATCTGTCATATCCGCATCAGAATACATACCTCCTAAACCTCCTACGTTGGCCGAAGCTTTTGTGACCACATTCCCGGCTTCATCAAGAACCTCAATACCAAAGCCTGCGTTTCCTGTCATACCTACGGATACAGTACCCATAGGTTTCGTCGTCTCCGGATCGAAATCAAATTCTTTATCCGTCCTTCTGACCTCCACTGACAGGATATTGTCACTAAATATACCATTCGATGTGGTATATTCTTTGCTCACCACTTCATAGTAGTCGGAAAGGTCTCCCTTAACTGCTGTGGTCTCCGGAGAAAGAGTATAACCTTCCTCTGACTTTTTAGAGTTGCCACAAGATGTAACTACTCCCGATACAAGCGCAGACAGGAAAAGAGCGCTGACAATTCTTCTACATTTTTTCATTTTCATTGGTTAATATGTTTTGGTTAGGTAGATTGTTGACCTGGAATGATGCATTAATGATCTAATCTTGTATTGCAAAGAGTGAAAAATGCAACAAATTAAAGGGACTCCTCCAAAGGGATGATGAATGAAAACCTACGGAAATCATAGTATCTCAATAAAGTGCCTTTAGGGAATCTCTCCTCCGCAAAAATATAATATGGGTATTGAATAACCTTAGTTCATTTTGTTCATTTCAAGGCGCCGACAATCAAACGTAAATAGCAAAGGCAGGGCAACTAAGAATGTTGACCTGCCTTTTATGAGATAAATCGATATTCGGCACTATTTATATTCCTCGTAATGGGCCCCTTTTGGAGTAGGATCAAGAACTGCAACCGGTTTCTTGTAAACCTTTTCCATCAGGCTTTGGAGGTTTTTTGCACCTTCCGTGCGCGCCCGCTCGACGGTGCCGTTGTGATAGAGAAGTTTTTTAGACCTATCTTTGATTTTTGCTTTAATTGCATTTTCCTCCTCGATGGTGAATTTATCACTCTTAAATAAAGCCATGTTCCCAATCGCTTTGGTATCAATCACCTCCCAGGAATTATCATCAGTGGCTTCGTATAGATCTATAATCTCGGGAGAAAGGGTGATTTTTACAGTATCTCCCTTCTCATCAATCTGCATATTTTCAAGATCAAAGGACACACTTCCCTTTTGTTTTTGCACTGCAAACATCACCTTGTTATTGAGCGTATCGAGAACGGGCACTTCAGTGTAAATGTCGATGGTGCAAAGTTGCGCCATAGTCTCAATCTTCTTAATCTCCCCTTTGCTTACATCGATTGTCTTCTTTGACGAAGAACCAGCCACGCAAACAACTACTACTATCACAACAATGACGACCGCCAAGCCGAACATTATAAGTTTTTTCTTATTGAACATAACCTTGTCAATTGGATTGTTTGAAATCGATACTTGCCGTATATCCGTTTGATTCAAATATGGATTCGAAATATTTTCTGGCTTTCCGTTGAGCGGCCTCTGTGAGCTGTTGCTTGAACATTGGATTCTCCTCCACCTCAGTCTTAAAAGAGGCATTGGCCTTCTCTTTAATCTCTGCCCGTTCTTTCGAATCGAGATCTGACCGCATGAGTCCTATGTTCTCGTACTCCTTACGCATCTCCATGTCACGCCCGGAAATTTCTGTCTGTACGGGCGGAAGGGTGATCTTGACAGTTTTTGCCTTGTCGTCAAAAACCAAGTCTTCCATTTGCAGTGCAGATAAATCGATATAGGCGCGCATATAGGAATCGTAAGAATAGACCGCGATTCTTTTACCGACCGTATACCAATCATTATTCACCATTTTTGCTGTCTTGGTGATAGCCATCGTGGCCAAGACCATCTTGTCGACCGACTTCAATTCTTGATAGAATTCCGTGGGGTCAGCTTTTTTTGAACATGATGAAACCAATATGGCCATCAATGCGCAAACTGAGAGAAATTTTTTATTCATATCGCTTTTTATTAAGTCTCTATTTGTTAAGTCTAAACTCTTCAGGCATCACACCAATCACGTCTCCATAGAAGTATGCAATGACTATATAAGAGATTGCGTAAATAATGGCAGCCACGCCCCAAGCCCAGGACATTTTTTTGCAGAAGATGTCCCATTCGGAATTGCTCCAAAAATCACGGGGAGATAACGCAGCATCAACGGAAAGACCATAGGCTAAGATGAACGCAATTGTTGCAATCAAGCCGGCAACTCCGATTTGCCAACCAAAAAAGAACCATGCCAATACATCTATTGCCACAACAGCAACAATGCAAAGCAAGAGTAGTAGATTAATGATGAAAGTCATTTTGTTGTATTTTAGAATGGTAGAATCAGAATCCAATATTGGAGTAATCGGAACACAAATTCTTCCGGATTATTGAATGTTTACTGACATTGAGAAACCTTTCTCAGTTTCAGCTCCCGGGAAATGGGCTTTAATCCATTGAGCCTGTTTGCTCTTATTTCCCATAAGTTGACTATAATATCCGGTATCTGTAGGATTAATGGATAATGTCCGAGAAAACGGCTTAGGGCCATTCATTTGATAGACACCTTTAATTATTACCGTCTTTTTGCTGGACTTGGGAGTAGGAGGAGTGTAAACTTTATTGCTTTTCGGGGTTTTCGATGAAGTACCACAGGATCCGTACCTCAGGTTGTCAATCCAATGATATAGGGGAAACACAACATATAGCAGGAAACCAATAAAGAGAAATAACAGTCCTCCTATCAGCCACCAGCGGTCCTCGTCATTCCACACCAAAACGAAGAAATCGCCTATCGATACAAAAAAATTAACTATTTTGTTGATCCATTCCATAATGTTAAATTGCCATTCATTAATGCCAACTAAGAAATCAAAGGAGTAATCTGATTGTTAGTAAGTATCAGTTATAAAGAATTCTAATAATAAAAATCTGGGCATAAAAAAAGCGTGGTGCCGAACTCGTGCCCGTTCCACGTCCTGAGGCCTTCGCATTGCCCATCTCTGTGAACGAGCAACGAAGCAGAGGCCCACGCGTATATGCAACTTCCTTCTGCTACACACCATGAAATGAAAGTTAGCAGGAGCGAATTACATATCCATGAGCATCTACCGTTGCCTCATTCTGACAGAGATTATGAAAGTTGCGAAGTTTCAGAACGTCAGAATAAAGCGTCGAGTAAACGCCGTATATTATGTCCTTGCCGGATTAAATCCCTTGATGGAGTTCAACCAGACTGTGCAAATTTAATCATTAAAGATATATTAACCAAATTATGGTAACAAATTTACACAACGCAGTCTTTGAAACCGGAAGGGATTGACCGGGGGCCTCTGCGCTACAAAGATAGGGGTATTACAGATGGCAACATGAGTTCATTTTGTTCATTTACATTTGACGGTAACAATTTACATTTGACAGTAACTGATATGGTCAGAATCACGATGGATCCCTCCGTACGCGCGGCGCAGGAGGGTAAGCATAGCCATGAAATCAGTGGAGTTTGGCAGGGAATCTTGGGAGTTTTGGAGTGTGATAATAATTTTTACTGCAAGTATCTAATTACAGAATGGAGCAAACAAACTATTGAGAGAAAATAAAATAAGAAGAATGAAATAAAAAACGCCTATAAAAATTTGGCAAGAAAGGGGAAATGTGATAACTTTGCAGTCGCTATCAGAAACGACCAGGAAAGATGCCGGAGTGGTCGATCGGGACGGTCTCGAAAACCGTTGTACGCTTACGCGTACCCAGGGTTCGAATCCCTGTCTTTCCGCCAGAAAATGTTTATACAAGACACTTTCACAGTATCAACACCCAATTAATCAGCCAATATTTTTGACCGATAAATTGGGTGTTGGTTTTATTCCCCTCATCAGCAACCAATTTCACAAGTATATGAAGGATATAAAAGTAGAAATGTTTGCCCTTTGTCAAGGCGCGCATAATTTAGATGGACATTTAACCGTAGTTAACACTATGGATGAATTTTTAGTCCGTGATCTTCCTTCACACGTTTCTTTTGGCTTGGCAATCAAGCTTTATATACAAGCAAATATTGAAGGGAATAAAGAATTAAGTATCTTCATTATTGATAAGTCAAATGGGAATAATATACTCCCAGGCATAACTACCACCCTGCATATTGAGAAATATGACAAAGCAAGCCATATCAATATGGCTTTCAATCTCCAAAATGTTATTTTTGATAAAGAGGGCCTTTATGATATTCACTTGGAGCTTGATGGCGAGCGGCTGGATGATTTTGCTTTCGAAGTTATTTGTAAAAAATAATCTTAATTGAAATCTCCAATGGAAAATAGTTATTCTATAGATTTGTCTATTAGCAGAGACGACCAAGATCTTAAGGTTTCTCGACGTGAACTAAACATTCAAGAAGTTCGGACCAATTATAATTATTGGAATCGAATGTCTAATATCCACTCTGCCAATAATTATGATAATGAAAACTTTCGTAAGATAGTTTCCATGGGAGAAGATGCCGTTCCCGGTATACTTGAAATAATCAAAGACCATCCTGATCCCATAGTTCATGCTCTTGATCTTATCTATCCTGATTACATGACTTATAATGGATATGTTTCACTTGAAGATGTATGCAGAACATGGATTATAACACTGATAGCGCTCGGGAAAGCCTAACTCGTCCGGATGCATTTGGAGATCCTCTAAAGAACGACAAAAACTTTAAATTGCTTAGCCCTTTCTCATTCCAATATAATTGCATAGCTTTTGCATTAGGGATGACCGATCGCTGGGTTGACCATGAGAATATTCCTTGGCATTGGTGGCCTCCAGTTGAAAAGGGAGCAAAGATTGAACATCTAATAAAGGCGTTTAATTTTTTCGGTTTTGAAGAATGCGGGATGGATGACACCATAGATGAACTGTATGATAAAGTTGCACTGTATCAGACAGATGATCAGTGGACCCATGCAGCCCGGATAGTGAAACGTGGCATCTTGCATAGTAAATTTGGAGAGAGTTATGATGGTATACATAGCTCTGGAAACGTTTTACACCTTCAATACGGCAAGATTTGCTTAATAATGAGACGCCTAAAGTCGGCCGCCCACCTAACGGCCGACTTGAAAGGAGAGGCTCCAGGAGAAATTCATCTCAATATTCCAATCAAAGTGGGGGGTACATTAAACCATATCGTCACTTATAAAGGTAAGACATACCTTGCGGATAGAGCTCGAGAAGTAAAAATCAATTTTGACAAAGGCACTATTGAATTAGCATAAAATAAACTATAGTAAATACGCTCGCTTTTTATATTGCCCCTAAAAAACGGCGAGACTTCAGAGTTCTCAGAAGTTTGGCCGTTTATTGTAAATAAAAGGTTCGGCTTGTGGCTATATCTATATTTTAGAGTTTTCGTTATGACAACAACTTTTTGTGTGGGTGGGCTACTGCGTTACTGGATTATCTCCATTTTCATGTTATTTAATATTTCTAAAAGAGGTCTTGCTGTCGAACCCGGCTGATTCCGCTTTCTGAATATCCGTTCGATTATCTATTATCTCTACATCATTCAAGGATGATATGTAGGCATACAGACATTTATAGACTTCTTCTGCCGGAATAAAGGATGTTATGGGAGTTCCGTTTAAAATGGGATTGGAAATTGAACAATCCTTATCAGCTTTGACATCTTCATACCAATCTTCCGGGTTCGATACCCTGCGAACAGGTCTATTTCGCTTGTGTAATCTATGATAAGAGCGGTAGGATGTAAAAAATGTCATGGGTGATGAGCCGACCCTCTGGTGTTTAGAAATTTCCGTTTGTTTGGTTAGCGTCCAATCTACACACAGTTTCGAGTTATTGTCAAGGTATCTTTCAACTTCAAAAAAATACCAGCGGAGTCCAACTTCGAGCAAACATTCAAATTTAGCACCTTCATATTCGGGAATATGTTTATCTTTTCGCAACCATCTCGGCAGCTCTTTTTTTAGGAGCATCCTTTTCCGATATTTCTTCGCTAAAGAGTGGACTATCTAAGCGAGACAAAATAGTAAATTGCCTTCGGTCATAGACCACTTTTTCATCTATTCCGTATATGCCGGTCAAATAATCATAATAGTCTTTGTTATTTCGAGGAGTAAGAATTTTCATTTGTGCTTCTAATTAAAGATTTATTTATATGGATTTATTGTGTAACTGATTCATTCTCACTAAATCCAAATTTTTGCGTTATTATTAGAATGCTCTGGTATTATTAGATTGCTCGGGCTAAGCCTTCATCTATGAGCATATAGTTTCCTGCGTTTGCTTCATTTCGTTTTGGATAAGTAGCGGCAAAACAGCTGCGGCCATATTTGCGCGCAAATCGCATCGTGTGGAGACTTCCGCTCTTGGCGGGGCATTGGGCCAAAATCACATCCCTTGACAAGGCTGCCTGAAGTCGGTTTCGTGCCACAAGTCTGGTTGGATTTGCTTTAATGCCTACGGTCTGCTCTGATAAAATCAATCCTCCTTTGACGAGAATCAAATCTTCAAGAGCTTTGTTTTCTTTTGGATGAGTTAGGTTGAGTCCGTTACCAACAATAGCGATCGTACTGCCATTCGCGTCCAGACATCCTTGATGAGCCGAGGTGTCACAGCCAAGAGCTAATCCGCTAATTACTACATGGTTTTCTTCGGCATATTGTTTGCCAAGTTGGTATGCCTTAGTATTTCCTTCTCTGTCAGCACTTCTTGCGCCAATGATTGCTACTGAGTTTTCGATATTCAGGAGATCAAGATTCCCTTTGCAATATATCAGTGGAGGACAGTCACTTCCTATAGAAAGAAATCTTTTGGGGAAAATATTATCCTGGCAAGATATGGTTACGATTCCAAGTTTTTCCTGCCGGTCAAGGATATCGTTGGCTTTATCAAGATAGTTTTCCAACTCTGGATATTCATTACAGAGTTTATCGAAAGTAGTCAGGTCGGTTTTTAGGATCTTCTCTACGGGAAAGGCTGCCAGTTGCAGAGCCATTACCTCGTCAATATAAAGTTTTTTCATAATTTACATTTTTATAGTTGTTGACCATTTTTTGCATTTTTTATTTACATTGCGAACTTAGTACGTTAATCGGCAACATCATTTCAGATTAAAATAAAAATCGGCAAGTAATTGCCGATTTTACATGATAAATAGAATATTCAGAGTTTTTCTATCAAGAAATATCCTGTGGAGACCGATATACCTTTGATTTCGATACCAAGCTGCTGTTTTAAGACCCCGTCTCATAAAATTTCAGAGCTTCCGGGGTCGCTAGCTTGGAGGGATTTTTGACTTTGAGTGAAGGAGCATACCGGGGTATGCGACTGAGCGAAAGGGCAAAAAGCACCCAAGATAGCGAGAAGGAAGTGACTTTTCTGCATGAGGATCTGAATTGAATGAGAAGGAATTTTTATTAAAGAATAACAATATTGAAATAATAACCCCGGGGTAGCAAAAAATTTCGTAAAAGATGTTTCCTCCTCCGGTTTCAGCCGGCGCTTTTCGCCAAGTCTCGTCGGTCGCGATGCCCGCATCGCTCCCTCCTCAACTTGCGAAAATCACTCGCCCGAAACCGCCCCGGAAGTTCTGAAATTTTATGAGACGGGGTCTTAGCAGCGAGTATATCGTTAATGTTGGGGTTTCCACCGGTTTTGGAAATCTGAACTGAAAGTCCTTTGGCGATGCCTTTGCTACCGCCGACGTTCTGTTTTGCTGTTACTTTAAATGCGTATGCCATAATAAAAAAATTTAGGATTACTGCGCAAAATTATTTATCTATTCGGAAACACTCGTTCCTATTAATCAGCTAATGTCCAGAAATATTGAATATCTTCAACTTTTCCAAAGAATCCCTGTGTTATTCATCACATTGACAAACCTATTTCCCGCATCCATTCGTTAAATTGGTTCTTT
>CAYZQA010000010.1:0-56192 GCA_964480745.1 uncultured Sangeribacter sp.
TCCATCTTGGCGTTGGGACGGAGGCTTCGTCTACGTCACCTTCAAACGACCGTCTAACAAGGGGGGGGTTCAGGAAAACTTAAGGGAAGATGAGGCCCCAAGTTCGCCCCAAGTTCACCCTAACCACGACCCAAGTACCATAGAAAGTACTACAGAAAGTGCTATAGAAACCGTTTTAAGTTCTACAGAATTTATCAGTAGTACTACGGAACAAAAACTCATCGAATTATTAAAACTCGATGGCACACTGACCTTAGATCAGCTTTTCCCCTTATTAAAAATGTCTCGAAAAGGTGTTCAGAAAGCAATCGACAGACTTAAAGTTAAGGGTATTCTGACTCGTGAGGGTTCAACTAAAGCCGGGCGATGGATTGTCAATGAGAATTCTTAACGCTTGGTATATACGATAATTCCTAAATGTTCGTTTTTATTTGCAGATGGCAAGTTAGAGAACTTGTTAGCGACGACAAGAGTGGTTCCGATGGCTTCGGCGGAGTAGAGCGATGAAAAGCGATGCAATGAGCCGTAGGAGCGAATGTTGGAGTTGCGGAATGGCGTGCTGATAAATAATTGATTTTTAGGATATAAGAAATAGGGGGTTTCCCAAGTGGGAATTTTCATTTTCTTCCGCATTACTCCACCAACATAGTGGAGTTGTGTATGGGTGATGGCATTGGTTCGCGCACAACCACCTTACTCTTGTCTGGAAACGATTGAGGCCCGACTGGATTTCTAATTATGGCGAATCCGCCATAATTAGAAATCGGATTATATACTTCTCCTTTATCACACAACTCGAAACATGGTAAAGCGGCATTCATTTTAAAGTGGTCAAATTTGACCACTTAGATTGATGCCCCTGTTGCGGAGCATATTCAGAACTGCTATTTTATTATCGACATTTTCTTTTTCAATAGATGAAAAGTCCCTAAGGTTGTTCGGCTGAATTTGGACCAGAGTAATTTCTTCAATTAAATCCTTTGCTTTGATGCCTAGAGTCATTTTTCTCATAATCTGATATTATTTACGTAATTATCGTAGTATTTCCCAATATCCACCCTTGGTCGAACCTATTCTACGAATAAGTCCTTCTGTAAGCAGACTTTCGAGTCTTCTTTTGACACTGCTATCGTGAAGCCCGATTGCTTTTGCAATTTCTGCACGAGTTATTTGAGGATTGGCTTTGATCAATTGAAGGATCTTAAGTTTGTCATCAGCCACTTGGGAGGATAAATTCTTTTCTTGGTCGGTCTGAGTAGTTTCTTGGTCGGATGTGCCCTTTTCTTGGTCGGTCTGGATAGTTTCTTGGTCGGATGCGCCCTTTTCTTGGTCGGTCTGGGTAGTTTCTTGGTCGGTCTGGGTAGTTTCTTGGTCGATCAAATCAGCGTATAGTTCGAGCATGGCTTTAACATCTTGTTCGTTGCCACCTGTGGAAAGAGTCAGAATGGTGCGGTCTACGCCGTTGTTATGGGTTTCTTCGATTGTCGCTGGGGTATGGTAGACTTTTTCCCAGACTTTGCAGATGCCGCTTAGTCCGCTACCGGCACGTTCGCCGAATTCTATCAGCGAGAATATCTTTAGCATTATGCCATTGCGGGGATCGGAGATACCACCATTGATGGCTTCTGTGATGGAGATGCGGACGGAACCTGGATTTGACAGTTTATAGCCTTCAGCGGATTTCTGGATCACTAAGCCTTGACGACCATAAAAATCAGCATGGACTACCATATTGGTGACGGCTTCACGTAGAAGTTTATGAATCGGTGTATCGTCTACTCTTTGATTGCCTTTCAATACAAAGGGAACTTTCAAGCCTTGTTGCATTCTACGCAACACTTCAATAACGAAATCAAAGACATTACCGCTCCAATCGCCGGATGTAGATACTATGCGGTCGGTCCAACGAGTGGCACCTAATGAACGGTTCTCCTGATAATCGAGAAAGTAGTTTGGGAATTCGCGTGTAATTTCATATTCGTAGCCGAACATTAGAAGTCCGGCAGCCGTCGGATGGTATTTGCCATCTTCGCCGATTCCTATTGCTCCAATCTTACGCAAGAACATCTCATCATCCTCATTGTTCCAAAGGTGATTGGTATGGGTTGAGCGGAAAAAATTACGATACCCCTTGACTGTGTCTTTGCAAAAGACAGTCATATCCATCATATCAAGAACCTTTGCATCTTGAGTGACGTATGCCGCGTCTCGGAACATCAGCGACATCTCATCAAGCGAGCAGTGATAGTCGCCCTCATGATTGCGGCGGAAAGTGCCGGATTTCGGATCCATTCCCACATAGACAGGACGGGCAGTACGTTCGGCACGAGGCACACGTACTACAAGGATATTCTTGCCATCAAGCACCTCTGGTTTGACCATGCTTTGAGTGACGATGTTCACGCTAATCTTCTGGCGATTGTTGACCATGTTCCAGAAATCCTTCTGAAGTTTCTCGGCATCGACATCTTCGGGGTGAAGAGTTCCATCTTTAGCCTCGTTCACTCCAAGGAGGATAATACCGCCATCAGTATTGGCAAAGGCAGAGTAAGTCTCCCAGAAAGAACCAGGAAAACCACCCTTAGCCTTCTTGGCTTCAAGCTGATTATGTTCTCTATATTCACTGAGCTTGCTTAAGTCAAATCCTCCCATGACAATGAATCTTTTGATTAGCGTTAACAATGTAAAATTATTAAAAATCGACTGGAGTATCAAGAAACTAATCCTCCTTTCTTCAATCCAATTCTGATTTTTCTATCGCGCACTATGAAGAAGAAATTGGTTTTAATATTCTTTTAGTGGATCTAATCCGCGGTCTAATCAGCGGCCAGTTTATCGGTCAATTTAATGGTAAGCTTGATTGTATTTCTATGGTAAATCTTGTCGGTGCCGCAAAAGAAAGCCATGCAAGCCCACTTCATACCGGAACACGCCATCATCTCCCTCGAAAAAGTCAATCGCCAAATCGTCTCCCTGGCCAAAGACTTTGACGCCTATTGGCGCGAAAAAGGCAGGGCATACAGATGTATACATCTACTCTTTATAGAGCCATTACTGATGTACCTACAAACAAAAAGTGGTATATGCTTAACAACATATTAACTATGCTTGCATACGGTTAACATTTGGAGTAGCTTTGTGTTCAAATTTAATTTATTATCCAATGGCGACAAAAACAGAACGTCAAAAACTAAATTGGATAAAAACAGTTCTGGCTGAGACAGGTCATACCGGCAAATGGCTCGCTGAGCAATTAGGGAAAGACCCCGTTACCATCTCCTAGTGGTGCATAAATACTTCACAACCTGATCTGTATATGCTTTCAAGAATCTCCGGTATTCTGAAAGTAGGTATTAAAGATTTACTCTTATCACCTAAATAAAATAGCGCCTATGATACCCACATATCAAGAGATTTTACGACCTTTACTTGAAGTTTTGGATAAAAATAATCAGTTGTCGTTAGAACAATGCTCTAACATAATGGCTGAAAAATTTTCTTTGACTCCCGAAGAACGTGTATCCAGACTTAAAAAGGGAAATCAAACAGTTATAAAGAATCGTACTGGCTGGGCCAAGTTTTACCTTGAAAAGGCTGGACTAGTGGAAACATTAAAGAGAGGAGTCTATACAATAACAAAATTCGGCCGCATACCCTAAAAACGTATTCAGGGGTAATTGATCTCCAATATCTACTTACTATTCCTCAATTTACTGCATTCTATTATTCAAAGTCGGACAAGAATAATAAGAAATGTCTAGATGAACAGGAATCTGCTGAGATAAAATTGAACATAAGTTCCGACAGCACCCCAGATGAAATATTAGAGGAACAATACAATATTATTAACCAGACTCTTGCGGATGACATTTTACGGAAGATCATGGAAATGTCTCCATCTTTTTTTGAACAGTTAGTCATATATCTTTTAGAGGCAATGGGGTATGGACACGGAGAAGTAACAGGTCGATCTGGAGATGGAGGTATTGATGGAATAATTGGCGAAGATAAGCTGGGATTAGACGTTATTCACATACAGGCAAAGCGTTGGGATAAAGGTAACACTGTAGGAAGGAAAGAATTACAAAGTTTTGTAGGAGCTCTTGCTGGCCAAAGTGGGCGAAAAGGAGTCTTTATCACTACTTCATCATTTACTAAGGATGCAGAAGCATACAACCCTGCGAATGTAAAGATAGCTCGAATTAATGGAAATAAGCTCGCTCATCTAATGATAGAGCATAATGTTGGTGTAAGCCTAAAAACTACCTATGAACTTAAGAAACTGGATTTAGATTTCTTTGAAGAATAAAGAGAATTATAAAATCTTAGCGAATGACGATTGAGGATATAAAGGCAATGATTGCGGCGAATGAGTCGAGGACTCTGGAGCTGAAGAAGAGTCCCGGGTAGTTTCCCCGACAATCGATGCCTGCCGAGCCCAAAATGTCGAGGAACCGACATGGTGCGACAACGGCGGCTTCATCACCGTGACCTTCAAACGACCGTCCTATAATGTGCCTAACGAAAACTCAGGGGGAACTGTCGCTCAAAAAGATGACATTGTCCCTCAAAATGTCTCTCAAAACGCAGATAATGTCCCTCAAAAGAGGGGCTATGTCCTTGAAAGTGTCCCTCAAAACTCAAAAGAAATGCTTCAGGGAAGTATTAGAGAATATATTAGTCACAATTCTTCAATTTTAAGAGACGAAATAGCTACTAAACTGAACATATCCTCCAAAACAGTCGGACGTTATCTTGCAAAAATGGGTGTATATTGGGAGGGGCATCCCAAAACTGGATATTGGATAATACCTAATTTAAGACGTGAAGATTATGATCGATGAAATAATGAATAATGTAGACAAACTCTTGTCACACCTGGACAAGTCGCAACTCGCTGATTTCATCCGGAAAGAATGCATGAGCGATAGCAGGTTTCAAGACAGGTTTTTAGCACTTGGAGCAGGCGCGCTGTTTAAGCCAGATCCCGACACTTATGCCTATCGGGTTAAAGATTTGATTTATGATTACGGTGGCAGACATGGCTATATCAAATATCGAGATACTTTTGATTTCAATCGCGCTGTAAGTCGAATTATTGACGAAGCCTCTGCTGCAATAGATAATGGACTATGGGAAGTCGCAACGGCCGTACTGACCGGTGTATCATCTGTTTCAGAAGATATACTCAATAGCGGTGATGACAGTGCTGGCGAATTAGGAGCGATTGTAAGCGAATGCTTTGAAAAATGGCATGAGCTTATCGCATGTGAATCTCTTCCCGAGAATCTAAAATCCGAAATATTTGAACTCGCACTTTCTCAATTCAATGCCAAAGAACTCAAAGACTGGGATTGGTGGTGGGATTGGATAGGAATGGCAAGTAAACTTGCCGACACACAAGATAAACAGCAAGAAGTAATAAAGGCGTTGGATGCAATCCAACCTGATGGTGATGATTGGAGCGCAAAGCATAATGCTCAGACCGCACAGCGATATAAACTTGAAATTATGTCGCGTCAAGGAAATCAGGAAGATCAACTTAAATTTTTGTATGGTCATGTCTCTAATCCAGACTTCCGAAGGAAACTTCTAAAAATGGCATGGGATAAGGCTGACTTTGATGAGGTTCTCAGACTTGCCCAAGATGGCGTAGTCCATGATACAGACTATGTCGGCCTTGTCAACGAATGGCACAGATGGGAGTATAAAGTCTATTGCCAATTAAACGATAAACAAAATCAGATAAAGTCGGCACATTATTTCTTCTTTCAGAGGAACGGTATATGGGGCGACAAGGGATTTTCGATGGAAGCCATGTATGGGGTGCTAAAATCGCTTATTCCACAAAATGAATGGCCCCAATATGTCGAAACATTAATAAACGAGGCTAAAGGCAAAGGTGGGGTTGTACAGCACATCTTATTCATCTTCACACAAGAGAAAATTTGGCCGGAGTATATGGAATACCTCCGCAAGAATCCATCTTTATATAACATTGGAGATGCTCCTAAGGAAGTTAAAGAACTTTTCAAGAATGAAATAATCAAACTATATGCATCCGAAGTCAAAAGTTTCTTTCAACGAGCATCTGATCGCAAATCCTACAATTATGGAGTAGAATTTCTCAGAACCCTAATCGAATATGGAGGCAATAAAGAAGCTGAACAAATTATCGAAGAGCAGAGATCGCGTACCCCACGTCGACCGGCATTGATTGATGAGTTATCAAAACTTTAGAATGTAAACGCCCCAAGCACCCCCCTATGTACGACCCAAGCAGCCCAAACGATAAGTTTGATGGAGGTGGTTAATCGACGACGTTTGTCGGGGTGCCTTCAAGGAAGTTGGCCACATTGGCCACTGCCATATCCATTAAGCGTTGCCGTGCCTCGAAAGTGGCCCAGCCGAGATGGGGAGTGGTGTACTTTTTTTTTCAATTCTTTTATATTAATTTTGAATATGTTTTTGGGGTTTGGATAGCCCCGACGTCATCAGTCTGTAAAATACGAAAATGATATGTGGAAACCTTTGATGATTGGCCTTCTTGTAGGCCTTGTCTCCTGTTCAGGGGCAAAAAATTCCCATAATGCCGCGGAGGATAACGCGGATGGTCAGGAAGTCTTTGAGGTCAATATCCGGGGCCAATGGGACATTGAGAATGTTGTGGAGAACGATTCCTCTTATGTCCGTCCTTCAGAAATCGGGGAAGGGACTTCTGCATACATTGACTTCAAAGAGGATAACACCTTCGGAGTCATTACCAATTGCAATCATCTTGGAGGGAGTTACGTCCTCTCGAATGATTCAATTCGAATTCAGGAACTATTCTCGACTGAGATGGCCTGCGACAACATGGAGGTGGAGGAAATGCTGAAAAAGGTGCTCCCTCAGGTAAATACCATTGACTGCATCAATGACTCCATCACGCGTCTCAACTCTGACAAGGGAGATACCTATATCGTCCTGAAGAAGAGAGATAAGCCAGTAAAATAAAGAATCCGAAAGAGGACTATTCGCAAATTGTCAATGGCCATCTTGGATGCGTGACGAGTTGGTGTACAAGATTTTTTGTCCATTGATTACGTATATTCCGGGACGGTTAGGAGTCGCGAGAGGACGCCCTTGGAGATCGTAGATCTTGACTCTTGTCGTGTCGGTTGAGGGTGAGGACATTCCTGTCCCGACTCGGTCAATCTTTAAGTAGACGCGGTCGGAGATTGCCTTCCCTTCGCTATAGATGAGGGCGAGATATTCTCCATCTTCCAGACCTTGCAGATCTGTTTCAATAGTTTCCTGCGACTCCTCGCCGGCAACCAGATATCTACGCGTAGAAGATTTATGATAGCGGTCATAAATTCCGGAGGCCGGGAAGATAAGCAGTTCGACTTCGCCGAAGAACAATCCCCGGGTGCAGGAAAGAGTGAAAGAAAATTTAACCTTTGAGGGGTCGGCGACGGGATTCGTATCCTCCAGACGGAAATCTGTAACCTTGATCTCAGTTTCTTCGGTCAACTCAGAAAGAGTCACATCCACAGGGTCACTGACGCCCCGGCCACTTTTATCTTTGAACACGAGTTTGTACTCGCCCTCCGCGAGCTCCTTTCCCTTGACAGCCGAGAAATCTCCTATATAATCGCTGACATCCTCCGCGCACTGAGGCATGACGTCAAGAGGACGGAAATTAGACTTGGCGACTTCTGAGCCGGAGGCATCCAGCAAAACCGGGGTCACTGTTCCATAGTATTCCATGCCGGAAGAGTTTTCGGCCTTGAATGTAAGCGGAAATTCCCGGTTTCGATATATGGTTGCAGGCAAAGAGATGTCGACAATCCGTATGGTCGCTCCTTGAGTGTCGGCGATGGAGGCGACCTTGTCCTTCACAACAGCAGTCACCATACGCGCGCAGCCGACCGGCATACGGACGTCATACCATCGGCCATCGACTTTCAATGCCGGCGTAATCTCATACGTCCCGTCCGCAAGGTCGGGAAACTTCACCTGAATATCATTGCGCCCGTCGTCGGGATGGTAGCCGGCGACACTCGGCCCTTCGGCATACCAACTTTCTGTCCCCGATGCTTCCTTGAACCGCATCCCGAGTCGGGAGCCATCGGGCATCGTGTATAAACTGTAATTGAAGTATAAGCCTCCGCATCGGAAATCTTCGCCTACCTTCACAGCGCCTACATCGGTGGAGAATGCCTCGGTGTTGTAGAAAAGGTAGACAGGTTCGTCTCCTTCCGTTGCCGGGCGCATCCCGAGGGTGGCAACCTGACTGGTATTGAAGCCTCCGGCTCCTCCCCCGACGCCAAGGTCATCAGGATTCAGAGCAGTCAGGAGAAAATAACCGTTGCTCAGGCCTCCCCATCCCCAGTTGAAATGGAAATAACCATCCCCGTCGTAGCCATCGCAAATGAACTGATGTCCTCCGGCCGTCCCGGCCCCGCTGTATGGGATTGGATGACCCTCGCTGAGTTCCT
This sequence comes from uncultured Sangeribacter sp., assembly GCA_964480745.1. GTDB lineage: Bacteria > Bacteroidota > Bacteroidia > Bacteroidales > Muribaculaceae > Lepagella. The sequence continues at coordinate 8,484 of CAYZQA010000010.1, forward strand.
GATATATCATATCTTCCCACTCGTAATATCCATAGTAGGCGCGGTTGGGCATCCATAGGCCGGGGGAATAACCGAATATGTCGATAAAGGCGGTTCCCATAGCGGTGGTGGCCGCTCCGCTTTCTCCCGGTTCATAGTGCATGTCGACGCTGATTCCGCAGGCGAGCATGAGCTCGGCGACCGCGTGACGCTCTTCCTCTGTGCTGGAACTGTCATAACGATCTGTCATCAGATCCCATTGGAAGGACGTGTTCTCATAATCAAACGAGAGTTCTTCTTCCCCGGGGTGCCAGTAGTAGGAGTGGGTTCCCTTGCCATGTGCTGGATAATTGTAGAATTTCATGGCCTGGGCCATTGCCGTGGCAACGCAACCGGTGACGGTCTCATGTCCGTCTACTTTGGGGCAAAGTTCATTATACGGGGATTCCTGATTCCATTCCGTTTTAATGAGTGGCTCAATGGCCGGACGCATCTTCCTCTCGCTGGTTCTCGATGGTTCTTTGGTTGGGTCATTGACATGAATGGATTTCTGCTGTTCAATCTGGGAATTGTAGAATTCCATCCAGCCGGCAAGAGCAGGATTACCGGAAAGATCGAAGTGCCCATTGTCGGAATAGCCAAGCAATGCCGGAGCCAAGTCGTCGGCCGGCAATATGGCGAACCCCTCGCCGTTGCTGAACACATAGAGATTGCCATACGTCTCGGTCAACTTCAGGGGTGTTGCTGAAGGGGCTTTCCATGTCGGGGCATGGGAGGAGGCGGAATTGGAGAATCTGGCCAGAGCCTGCTCAGGGGTGAGAGGGGAGGCGTAGGCAATCCCGCAGGAAGCCAACACGCAGAGAAGAGGGTAGAGTCTGCTCATAAAACTGGGTTTAGGTGTGAGAATAGGGGTCCGATGGTTGATTATCTAACAACCTATTCAATTCATAGGTTCATCCCACCATGATTCATTCGCCCTTTCCGTTGGCTGCGGGGAAATGTCGGCATTATTTATCCCATTAATATTCGGAGGCAATTCAACAAGAATTTTATGAAGCCATAGAAGACCTCATAACTTCCTTGGGAATGAAGGAAATGAAACGTATATTCCTTTAAAGCCCGGACTCCGGGATAGATTGCTTGCGGCGGAGGGAGATGATGGCGAGGACCATTATGATGACGGCGCAGCTCGTCATGGCCAGCATTGTCGATTGCAGGATGTTGCCTATGCCTACAAGAGGCGACACCAATCCGCCGAAAAGAAAGCCCATCGATCCGAAAATGGCAGAGGCGCTCCCTATATGCGACCTTCCTTCCGTCATTGCAAGGGTCGTTGAGGCCGTGAAAAGATACCCTGCGCCGGTCAGTGTCAGCAACATTCCGAGTTCGTATATGATGAAACTGTCATGCAGCCCTATGAGTGCGCACTGGCAAATGCTCGTGATAAGCAAGATAGCAGCTCCAACCATCGCCGCCTTTTGGCTGCTCTTGATCCTGACTGAAAGTCCGGAGCCAATGCCAATGAAGACGGAATTGATTGCAAAGCATATTGAGAAGATCAGGGGAGAGTAACCATAATGGCTCTGGATTATGAATGAGGCCGAGGAAATATAGGCAAACAGGATTGCGCACCCGAAGGCATACATCAGAACGTATACATCAAAATATGGAAGTTTGAGCAGTTTGAGGAATGCCCCGAAAGTCTTCCCCAGACTCTCCTTCGTCCGTTTTTCAAGCGGGTGTGACTCCCGGAAAAGTATGCACATCAACAGAATCAAGGCCCCGATGCAAAGCAGGACAATGAATATTCCCTGCCAGCCGGTGAAAGTCGAGACGACTCCGCCCACAACAGGCGAGACAACGGGTGCGATTCCGTTGATTGCCCCGATGATGGCCAGAATTTTAGCCAGTTCGCGTCCCTCGTAATAGTCGGTGGCAATGGAGCGCGACAAGACAATTCCTCCCGCACCACCAATTCCCTGGAAAAGGCGGCAAACGTTGAACCATTCCATCGTCGGCGAAAAAAGAATGACGATGGATGAGGCCATGAAAAGAATCATGGATGAAATGATGACCGACTTGCGACCGTATTTGTCACTCAACGGGCCGAACAGCAACTGGCCGGCGGCCAAGCCGATAAGGCTCATCGTAAGGCCTAACTGCGCCGTGGAGACTGAGCAATGGAAAATCTCGGCCATGCCTGGGAGGACAGGAAGGTACATATCGGTCACAAACGGACCGAATGCAGACAACAGTCCTAAGAAAACGAGGAGAAAAATCAGGTATCTCTTGCCGAAATTGACGTTTGAAACGTTCATAGCGGATTGAATAAAGCTTGAGTTATGCGAATATGGCTGGTTATGTTTTTATTAACGCAAGAAAACATCCCTTCTTGTCAAAGAAGGGATGCAAATTCAAGTCTTTTCAGATAATCATGTTTCAGGCAACACACTTGATGCCGAGCCATACCATCAACAGGCCGAGAGCAACGGAAGGAACAATGTAGCAGATAAACTTCCACCATTCTCCTTTCTGAATCATGGCAAAACTGTCGTGGCTGAACGAGGAGAAGGTTGTGAAGCCTCCGCAGAATCCGGAGATCAGTAGAGCATTGACCCAAGGGGCCATCTCATTTCTCGTCCAGAGGCCTACAAAAATACCGATTATGAAACATCCGATCACATTGACCGCAAATGTCCCGCAGGATATTTGTCGCCAAACAGTTTCTTCCCGGCCACGCCGGTCAGATAACGTCCGCAGGTGCCGGCAAATCCGCCTAACCCTGCAATAAGCATATATTCTATTATCATATCTTTCAATAGTTTATAGGGTTAGGAATTTTCAGTTTTGGCAGCGGGTTTGCGGATGCAGGCTGCCCCGAGGGCCACCATAGCAATACCGAACACAAGGCTCGTCACCATATAGAAGACAAACATTCAGCCATCTCCCTTTTCAAGGAGCGAGATCATGTCGTCGGAGAAAGAGGAGAAGGTGGTCAGACCGCCGCAGAATCCGGTGATCCAAAGCAGGTTTGCAGTCTTGCTAAGTTTTCCTGTCTTATTAAGATAGCCATACAGCATACCGATGATTATACATCCGACCATATTGGCCATGAAAGTTCCCAGAGGGAAGGAAAGATGACAGATCGCGGCGCCCAACTTATCAGAGAGGAATCGCAGGCATGTTCCCAAGAAACCTCCGGCTCCGGCTATCATCGTTGCTTTAAACATATTCATAATTCTTTATCAGTTAGTCTGTCAAGTTTATAGGGTTTTCCCTGATTTTACTTGGCCAAATATTCAGTGGCTAATTTTTCAATCGCCTTTTCATCGGGAGTAAGTTTGCCTTCCGAATCGGTATGGACATATCTCTTAAGGGCATAGAAATCCGGGTTTTGGGCAGCCTGAAAATCTTCAGCCTCCTCATTTTCCGCTCCATCGGCTGCCGCTTCGTTCTCGACAACCTCATCGGAATCCTCTATTTCCTCATAGTAATCATTGCCATTGACAGCGGTCACCTCCAGCGAAGCAGGATTGATTCTCAACTGAGGATTGGCATCAAAAAACTCAGGCGCCTTCGCATACTCAAGAACAGCATGCGTAATAGCCTTTATTAAATCATCGCGTGTCATATCTTTCAAATTTTATATTTCTATTATCTTGTTCTATTTATTAAACACTGCGCCCTCGTCATTGGTTTAATGTGGTGCTTACGTGCATATAATCACACATATTTACCGGTCAACTTTGCAAAACAATAGATGACATATCTTATCTTCGATTATTTGGTATATATTTGTAAGTAGAATTAAAACGTTGTATAATATCAATAGTTATTATTATGGCCAGACCCATTAAGGAAACCCCCATTTTGTTTGGTGCGGACGCCAAACGATTTGAACAACGAATGAAAAATCCTCCCAAGGTGTCCTCCGAAAAACGCGCTCAAATTCGCAAGTCCTACGAGACGGTTATGAAAATGATGGTGAATTGAGAATGACTCGGGAAGAATTTCAAAACCGATGCAGGGTGCGTCGGTTAGATATTGGTGAACTCAATTTATAAACCTATTATTCACCATTACTTTCTGTTATGCTAAGGCGATTTTACCTATTCTATGCTACAAGAAAATTGTCGACAGATTCAGGGTAATTGCCTCGAATAAACTGAATTACACCACATGTATTGAAGGCCTCCGCAGCCAGATTCTTTAGTTCGGGATTATCGGAGGCAGCATATTAGGCATATATGATTGTCATTAGTAGGTCGGTTTGAAGGAAGAGCCCCCGTGATTCGGAAGGTAGTGAGCGGAGTTGGGCCTTGTGAACGGGTGGTTGTCAGTGAGTAACGGAATCCGTGGCGGCGGAGCACTTCCGCGCTCAGTGTCAACCCCAATCCCTGGCCATTGCGTTTGGTTGTGTGAAAAGCCCGGAACAGGTGATCGGCCTTCTGAGAATCAATTCCCATGCCGTTGTCTGTTATGTCGACAAAAAACTTGTTACGCTCCTTTCCGACAACCATCCTGATCTCTCCGGGAACGGCATGAGGTTCCTTTTCTTTTGATAGTCGTTCACGGATGCTTTCCGCTCCGTTCTTAAGAACATTGACCACGACCTGTCTCATCATCGCAGGGTCAATCCGCAAAACTAATTCCGGTTCAAGCAGATCAAGTTCAACCGCTATCTCCTCTCCGGCCAGCGAACGCAGGAACGGCAATTCCCTCGCAAGCTGTTGATTATAATCAATGGTATCCAGATTAGGCTCTCCAATTCTGACCACATCGGCATAGTTGCCTATGAACCGTCCCAAAGAAGAGCAACTGTCGAGACAACTCGCAGCCAGCTCCCTTAAATCTTCATCCGCAAACTCCATCTGAACCAAAGTCTCCAGAAAAGAAGAAAATCCCCCCAAGGTGTTGTTGACCTCGTGGGAAATTGTGCGGATAACTTTTCCATAGGCATCCTTCTCGGCGCGCCGAATCTCTTCGGTCAGTTTCTCGACAAGCAAAAAGGGACGCCGGAAGCCCCGTTCCATGAAGCTGAACCTCGAAATGCGATAAATTTCCGAATCCTCCCCCGTAAAAGTCGTTTCCTCCCTGTCTCCAAGTTTTGAAGCTGCTGCCATAATCGGCAATTTTATCTCTGCGGGGGTCTTGCCTAAGATGTCATCGGCTGTCCGGTCGGTTATCCGGCAGAATGAATCGTTGACCAATGTGAAACGTCGGTCGAAATCCATTATCGCCACTCCCATCGGGGAGGCCTTGACAAGCAATTCAAGGAGATTGTTGGTTTCCAGAACCCGGAGACGTTCCTCATTGAGCCGGTCGATCAGACCGTTGAACACCTTAACAATCCTGTTTGCGCCCGGTTCATGCGAGGGGCTAAGGCGGTTGTTATATTCATTTCCCTTCAACAACTCAATTCCAATGGATGCTTTCTTAACCGGCCCTACCACCGCCACCCAAAGCCAGATGAGCGAGAGGAAGGCTGCCGCAGCCAAAGAGCCGGCCCAAATCGGAGTAGGAGCTGCAAAAGCTGCAATGACAGCGCAGGCTGAGAAAAGCAATGCAAGAATCCAGGGAAGTCTCATAATCCCATTTTTTCAATTCTTCGGTAAAGACTTTGCCTGGTTACGCCCAACGCTAAAGCGGCTTTCGACATGTTGCCTCCAAAGCGGTCAAGGGCAGCCTTTATCGCGGCCCGTTCCATCTCCTCCAAAGTCGAATTAGCAAGGGGCGTCTGAGAGGGCAATCCCGTTGTTTCATTGACGTCAATATCTTCCGGCATGATTATTCCGGAATTGCTGACGAGCAGCGCGCGTTCCACCTTGTTCTTCAGTTCCCGGATATTTCCCGGATAGGGCAGACGGGTAAGCAGCATCAGGGCCTCCGAAGAAATCTCCGGCATCTGGATTCCGTGTTGGGAGGAATATGAAGAAAGGAAATGACGGACGAGAAGGGGAATATCATCGCGCCTCTCCCGAAGCGACGGGAGACGAAGCGTAATGAGGTTGATCCGGTAGAACAGGTCTTCACGGAATGTGCGCTCGCGGACCATTGCATCAAGGTCAGCGTTTGTAGCGCAGACAATACGGACATCTGCCTTCCGGATATGGCTGTCGCCAAGGGGCTGAAACGTATGTTCCTGAAGGACGCGGAGCATTTTCACTTGTTCGTCTGCGCCAAGTTCGCCAATCTCGTCGAGGAAAAGCGTTCCTCCGTCGGCCATCTCGAAATGACCCTTCCGGGAGGCTATCGCTCCCGTAAAAGCCCCTTTGACATGGCCAAACATCTCGCTCTCGAACAATTGACGCGACACGCCTCCGAGATTGACCTTTACAAGCGGCTTCTCTCTTCGCCGGCTATTGGCATGCAGCGCGGCGGCTATCAATTCCTTCCCCGTTCCGTTTTCCCCCAAGATAAGAACGGGCGCTTCCGTCGGGGCGATCCGTTCCACAGTGGAGAGCACCTTCATCAGCTCCGGATTGTTGCCCACGATTCCGGCCCGGTCGAAAGAAGCAGGGGAAATATCCGCCTCCTTGTCGGCATCGCGCCGGAGGCTCATGGCCGTCTCGGCCCGGCTCAATAGGGATCGGTTCACGAAAGGTTTTGTGACAAAATCGAACGCTCCGGCCCTCATTCCTTCTACAGCCAGGTCGATCGATCCCCAGGCTGTCATCAGTATCACGGGCGTGTCGGGCCGGAATATCCTGACCTTTTTGAGAAGTTCAAAACCTTCCTCGCCAGTGGTCGACCGCGAATAATTCATATCCATCAGGATGAGATCGAAATCCCGGGCTCGGACAGCGGCCACGGCCTCTTCCGGATCAGCCGCAACCTCCACCTCATAGCCGGCCCGGGTAAAGAGCAGCTTCAGGGATAGTCTTATTGTCCTGTCGTCATCAATTATCAGTATCATCGCGGGAGGAAAATTTAATTCAAAGTTAGCAAATTAATCCCGAAATCTATTATACACTGTCTTATAAAATTTCTAATGCAAGCTCTTAGAGGATACCATCAAAATCCGCATCCACGGCATTCCCTGTGGAATAGTCCCATAGAGTGATGCTTCGCAGCTGATAATAATAATACCAGTATAGATACAGCTGATTGACATAATCGCGTCGTGCCTCATCCTTGTTCAGGCGTGAGTCGTTTAGGTCAAGCGTCGAGATTCTCCCGATCAGGTAAGTTTCGACATTGGTGGCGTAACGCCTGGCAGCAATTTCATCCACTCTTCGGCTGATGTCAAGTTGGCTGCGCTGATTCCCGTAGCGTTCTACAAGAATGAAAAGATTCTGTTCGAATTCCTGATCTTCTCGGCGTAGCGTACTCTCCACAACCGACCGATTGCTCTCAGCCACTTTGACACGTCCTCTTCTCCGGCCCCAGTCGAGGATAGGGATCTCAAGGCCGATCTGGGCAATCTGATTATCCTTCAATGTGTGGTAAGCTGGATTGATTTCCTGGGCAGTGCCCGTATATCCTACCTGGGCGAAGAGGGTGATGTTCCGCATGTTCCCTTTTGCCTCTGCCACAGCGTAGTCAGCCTCCAGCATCCTGCGTCGAAGGTTGGTGGTGTGGCAATTGTTTTCCCGGGCTTTTTCAAGTGCTGATGTGTAGGAAACCTCTGCTTCCGGAATATCCGAAGGAATGACAGGTTCGATTACGGTCCCGTCTTCGATTCCAAGAAAACTTGCAAGTCTGAAACGCGAAGCGCGTAGCTCGCTTTCCGTGTTTGTCATTGAAGAGCGTGCATCCAGCAGATTCAGTTCCATTTGCAGCAGATCATTCCCGGAAATGCTCCCCATGCGTCGCTTTTCTTCTGCCACTTCATATAGTTTGGTCGCATTTTCAAGGTTTTGACGAGCAATCTCACGGTTCTCACGCGCCATGATAAGCTGAAAGTAATATCCTATAGCCTGGATCGCGGTCTCTTCTGTTTCGCTGAGAAACCGGGCTTTTGCTTCACGCAGTTTCAGCGGTTCTATCCATCGTTGCCACTTTATGTTATTGACTCCGAACACAGGTTGACGCAGCGTCAGAGCAACAGGTATCGACATAAATCGGTTGTAAGGATTGGTTCCGAATTGCCGCATGAAATCAAGAGAGGAACTCACCGAAATCTCTCCTCCCGTGAGCCAGATCTTCTGATTGATCGAGAGTGCTCCGTTCATTTGAAGATAATTGTTGGGAACGTAGGAATAGTTCCCCTCTCCGTCCATATAAGCGGAATACTGCTTATAATACGCCGGCAAGGTCGCTTTGAAGCTTACTTCAGGAAGAAGGTCGGCGCGGTAGGAACGGTATTCCCACCAGGATGTGCGAAGCCGGTCGAGGGCTACGGCGGCATCCACGCTGTTCATTCGAGCTCTCATTATTGCTTCTTGAAGTCCCATCTCCATCACGCTTTCCGCCCGAACGTCAGTGATGTCGTTATCCCTCATCGCTGTGTCAGGGAGGGCGATCTCCTCCCCTCCGGCGCTGAACCCGGAGAGGAGCGAGAACGCTGTCAGCAAATAAAGAACGATTGTTTTACTCATCTTGCATTTCGTTTAATTTTCAATACTTGCCTACTCATCCTTAAGTGCTATGGCTGGTTCGATGGCCATCGCGCGGCGAGCCGGGAAGAGGACTCCGAGAAGGATCATTGATTCCATTATGACCAACGATAGAATTGCCGCGACGACGGTAAGATCCCAGGGAGTGAAGATTCCCATTTCTACGGCAATGGTCTTGTAGAAATAGATGTATATAATCGCTAATCCTGGAATGAAGCCCAATATCAGGAGAATAGTTGCTTCAGACATCAGCCTGCGAAGAATATCCTTCCTTGTCGCTCCTGCCACCTTCCTTAGCGCGATCTCTCCGGAGCGTTGCTGCACACGGTACCAGAACGTGCCCAGCAGTCCGAGGAAAATGATGGCGAGGAAGAAAATCAGCATAGCCACATACAGTCTCACTTGCATATCTTCTCCCCGTTCCGTCTCCAGACGGAGTGAGCTCAGAGGCTTAAGGTCTGAAAGAGTGATATTGCGCAGACGTTTCATTGCCGTGGTCTCGGCAAAGGATTTTTCAAAAGCCTGTCCCTGACCATCCTTAATCCGGATAAGCCATTCGTTGCTTGGAATATCCCATATGGATGTGACGGTCTCCTCATTGAAAGGAACAAGAATCATTCCGGCATCCGATCTTACTTCGTAAGACGATCTGCGGATCATCGGTATCGTTCCCGCAACTTTCATCAGTTGCGTGGAATCCCCGAAATACGACTCTTTCCCGACTAAGGAATTTCCGTCGTCTCCGGTCCTGAGGGCTTTTTCATGAATTCGTGAGATAAATATCTCCCCACGTTTCAAATGGTCGAACATCTGAGAACGTGTCATAGAACCCTCTGGATTCAATCTCAGCACATTCACTATATCCGGACTTGCGAGACGCATATTCCCCGGATAGCCTATGGAGTCCGGGAGACCCTTGAAATGAAGATAATTTCCGGCATAGTTGTAGTTGAAAGGAGCCGCATTCTGAGATATTGCTACTGCCTCTACCATCGGATTGCTACGCAATAGGGATAGGATTGTTCGGAAATCGGCGAGATTCATTGCGTCGGTTTCCTCTTTTGTCTCTGCTGAGACGGCCTCGGGACTATTGGGATTTATCTGATTGACGGAAACCCGATATACATTGTCAAACTCGAAGCCGAGCGGAGTGTTCAGGTTGCGGATCTGCATAGCGAGAAGGTAAGTGAGACTGCAGATCACGATCCCGACTATCATAAGCTCAATGACCATCCAGAGATTGTCTCTCCATTCATGGCGCATCTGATTAAATAGAAAGCGTTTCATATCAATGATTTTTTGCCGAGATTGCTTCGGCAGGGTTAACGGCGGTTGCCTTGAATGCCGGCAAGCCGGTGCTTATAAGATTGAGGATAAAACAGAAGAGGAGTGCAAATCCGAAAGCTCCCCAGGTGAACATCATCTCGAAGGCCGGACGGGCTGAAGCTTCGATATCGGTTGTGTTCCATTTGCTCACGTAATCCACGAATAGATTCGAGAACTCTGCGATAAAGATGAAACATAGAATCAGTCCGATCAATCCTCCGGCTAAAGTGAGGAACAGATTTTCGCTTATAAGCTGGATTATCACACGGAAACGGGTGGCTCCATACGCACGGCGTACGCCTATTTCCGAGATGCGGCGCCGGAGCCGGCTGCGTGTCATACCGCTCAGGTTGATAGCCGGAAGCAGAAGCACTATCAGGTATAAAAGCCATCTCCTATGCTTGCTCCCCTCGACATCGGGCGTTGAGTTGCTTCCGAATGCCATGTTTTGCTCCTCCGGACTGAATGGAGAATTGTGATAAATCAGCTGCTTTCCCTCTTTGGCGATGGAGGCATTGTAAAGTTGGTATCTGTGCTCCACTTCCTTCTTTATCTCCTCCCCTGAGGCTGAAGGCTCAAGCAGAAGGAAGACCCCTGTCTGACCCATTTCGGGCATCCAGCGTTCTGTCTCTCCTTCCCGCCAGGCTATCCATATCTGTGCCCACGTGTTATGGAGAAGCGGATGGGGGTCGCTTACGACTCCCTTTATCGTATAGGGATAGTAGTTAATCATGATTTCGCGGCCGGTCAGGTTTCTGTCGCCGCCAAGTTCGCGGGCCACACTCTCCGAGATGATGACTTCATTGATGCCGGCCTCTACCTCAGCTTTGGTAAAGGGTTCTCCTGAGAGGAAGTTGAAATCAAAGATATTCCAGAATTCGTGGTCAACTTTCTTCGTCTGGAAATTCATCATATCTGTTCCGGGCATGGAAACCGTTGCGGGTTCATCCCATGTGCTGTAATATGAGATCCTCTCGACCCCGGGGAGACCTTCATATAATTTGGCTGCCATATCCGGAGATAATGAGGCGCTTCCTCCATTGCCATTTTGATTTTCGGCGTGGATGTAAGGAGCTTTGTAGATTCGTTCCCGGTTGGATTCGGGAGCCTTTGCTGCCGTTCCCGCGCGGTTCACCATAAAAACGGCCATTACAAGGAATAGAGACAGAGCCGTGCCACTGATGGAGACCCATGTCACAAGCGGTTGCTCCCTCAATTCATACCATATCTGTTTCAGGTAATTCATAATTCAAGATTAGTTAGAATGAGATTTGTGAGGTGTTTATCCTACAATGCGTCCGTCAAAGAAGCGGATAATCCGATCGGTCTCGCGGGCCTGTTCTTCATTGTGGGTCACCATTACTATCGTGCGTCCATCTTCTCGATTCAATTCGTGAAGCAGGCTCATGACTTCCGTTCCCATCTTGGAGTCAAGGTTTCCGGTTGGCTCATCGGCCAGGATGATCTTCGGGTCTCCCACAATAGCACGCGCTATGGCAACACGTTGACATTGTCCCCCTGAGAGTTGTGCGGGATAATGCTTCATCCTGTGGCTTAGCCCGAGACGTTCAAGCACTTCCTCAATCCTCTTCTTTCTCATGGACGGGCTTTCTCCATTCCTGTAGATCAGCGGAAGAGCGACATTCTCCATTACATTGAGCGAGGGAATGAGATGGAAACTCTGGAACACGAATCCGATGTTGGAGTTCCTGAATCCCGCTTGCGCTCCGTCTCCGAGGTTCTCAACAGATTTATCCATTATTATCACCTTCCCCGCAGTCGGTTGATCAAGTAGGCCGATGATGTTCAGCAACGTGGATTTCCCACATCCGGAAGGCCCCATGATGCTCACGAACTCTCCTTTGTCCACGTGCAGGTTCACATTCGATAGTGCGGTCGTCTCTATCTCTTTTGTACGGTAGATTTTCTCTACATTTTCAAGTCTGATCATTTTTATGTTGTTTTAGATTTGATTGTTATTTCAGTTTGAGTTCGGACTGTGTGGTGAAAGAGCTCATATCCGATATTACTACGCTTTCTCCAGGTCTGAGTCCGCTTACTACTTCGACATAGTCGAAATTATTGTCGCCGAGGGTCACATTGCGTGCTTCCAGTTTCTTTCCATCCTGGGAGAGCACGAAAAGCCGGTAGTTGCCCGGTCCGTGAAAGAATGCGCCCGGCTTTATCCGCATCACATTTTCTTTCAACCCGCAGATTAGATTGAGGTCAACGCGTATCCCGGCCCGGAGACTTGAATTGCTGTCATTGTCGAGTATCACGCTGAATGAAATCATTCCGTTGTTCGACTGCGGAGTGATGCTTCCGATTTTCCCCCGGAGGCGCGAGTTCCCTAATTTTGCCTCAACCCAACCTCCGGCCACTGCTTTGTCAGCTTCTCCTTCAGGCAGTTCGCCGGCGATTCGGAAACTGTCAAGATCCGATAAGACTGCCAATTTCTCTCCGGCTGCGACGCTTCCCCCGATATTAGAATTGATATATGTGATTGTCGCACGGCGTGGGGCCTTGACTCCCGCCTGGGAGAGGACAGCTTTCGCTTCGTCCAAGGAATGGCTTTGGATGCTTTCTTCAAGATGGCGGCTTTCAAGACGTGCAGCGTGGGCTTTTCGTTCATTCTCAAGTTGTTTGCGGAGTTGGGAGAGTTCAATCTGACCCGTGTGCCAGGCCAGCTCTGCCTGACGGACGCGTTCTCCGGTTCCGCTGCCGATGCTGTCGAGTCTCCGCTCATTGGCAACCTGTGCCTGAAGTTCGTCGACTTCCATTTTCTTCACCTCGATCTTCATTTCGAGATTGGTCAGGTAAGTTCGACTGTCAAGCCCGGCTTCTATGCTCGAATTTCTGCGGACTGCCAGTTCATCCCCAAGTCTGCGGACCTCCCCTTCGGCCGTCTGCGTGTCGAGGCGGAGCAATGACTCCCCGGCCTCCACGGTCTCTCCCTCCCGGTGGTAGACTTCCAGAATGCGCGTCCCGACCGGCGACACGACGACTTCCTCATAAGCCGGGACTACTTTCCCTTGGGCACGCACAGTGTTCTCCACGTTCCCTGTATCGACTTGCGAGAAGCTGAGCTCACTGCGTTTTACGCTTGTCCCTCCAATTCGCGATAGGAGGAGAATGGCGATAATCACTGCAATCGCAACTGTGGCTCCGACTGCCGCTGTCTTTATTTTCCGTTTGCGTTTAACCTCCGCCGAGATTTCTTTATCCATTGCTGTAGGTTGCTCTTAAGGTGTGCCAAAAGAATTACAATACCCGTGCCAATCTTATAACCTGTTGAATATTATAAAAATGGCTATAAATCATGGTGTCCGCTTTCGGACACTTTTTTAAAAATCGGACAACGGAAACGGACGGACGTATACAAAAAATACCCGGCCTCACCGAAAAGTGAGGCCGGGCAAACAATAGTTTTCAATATCAATAATTGTCGGTAAGGTTCCGGCTTATTCCATGAACATCTTTACGCGGTTCCATTTGCCGTCAAGGGCATCAGGCACGAAATCGATCTCTTCCGGCTCTTTGAACTCGGAATAGCGAGACTGCGACCAGATGAACGGGAGGTCGCGGACATGGGCGGTTCCGAATTTCATCCAGAATGAGGTCTTCTGTCCGTCGATGCTCGGTTTGCGGCTCAGATTTGCAAGAGTGTCCTTGATAATCTCGACTGAGCAAGCCTTTGCATCCACCGAACCGTCAGGACGCTGACGCGGAAGCTCCGTTGTTCCATAACCGAGGTCCCAGCGTCCGTAGATCGAAAGCGGCTCGCGGTCGGCGGTATATGTGATAAGGTCCTTCGCGGATTCAATGTCATTGACCTTTCCGATTCCTTCCCAAAGCTGGAAACGACGCATCGGGCGGAGGTTCATGCTCTCCAGCTCATAGCCGACCCACCAGCTGATTGGCTGATTGACGCCGAAGATATGGGTAGGAGTGATCAAATGATGGTCATAGTCGAGGAATGTCGGCTTGTAGCCCGTGGAGTCTGATACGGTTACATCCTTTCCGTCACATTTGAAGAGGACGAAACGATTGTAACTCATATCGATAAGACCGATCTCGCCAGTATTGGCATCGACAATCTGGTATCCCGAAAGATAGGTTCCCGTATTGTCGAGGGTGCAATAGGCGTAGAATTCGTCAATTGTGCGGGCAAACTGTTCGGCGGCTGCACTACGGTAGGTCAGCCATATACCGAGCACTTTGGTCTTGTCATAGAGATCGACGTGGGTGGTCTCGTTGAAGCCGATCCCATTGCCGTTGAAGCCGAAGTCAGTGTTGGAGCCGAACTGTCCAGGGCAATTCGCATTTTGGGTTACGAAGTCATCGCCGATGCAATATGTGATGGCGCAAGACTGAGCCCAGAAGCAGCACCATGAATTGTGGGTCCAGAACACATTGTCGCCCGAAACCTTCTTGGTAAACGCCGTACAGTGTTCCGGCTTCTCGGGCTTGTTCTCATACTTTGCGCTCTTGGCGGCCTTGGTAGCCGTGCCGTATCCCATCACGAGGCCGATTTCATCGCCGACACAGTCGAACAGGTCATACTGCGAGTTGATGAAAATGACATCCAGGAAGGTCAACGGAGTCTGGCCAATCCCGAGGGTCTGGCCTTCCGGAAGGACAAGGTCTTCGAGGCTGACATTCGTCCGGGGGGTTGCGTCGACAGCTCCTTCGTAGATTCCCAGCTGGCGGAACATCAGACGGGCGATTTTCTCTATCATCGGCTCGGAAATACGGCTCTTGACAACGTCAAGGGTGTAAGTATAGTTGTCGATAATGTTCTTCCCGCACACTGCCAGATATTCCGGCTTGACCTCCACCGAGAGATCATCCTGAGGAGTAGCCCCGATAAGGAAGTTCTTCCAGGAGTTGTTACGCGTTGCCAGAATCATGGGGCCGGTCTGAACCTTGCCCTGGATATATCCGGCATTATACTCATTTTGAAAAATGCTTACATTGGGATTCTGCGCATAAATTGCGAAGTTCCAGTTATTGTCGATGCACTGTGCGAAACCGCAGGAATACTCGTCGAGAACGAACTGAGTGGCATCGGTATTTTTGAAATTGGGGGTGTATTTAGCCATTTTGATTTCAGTTTTAAGAAGTCTTGACGACTTCAGAGTTTAAGACCTCGGACTGCCGGGACGCGGCTGTCCGTCTTGCTTAACGTTCCTGAATATTCCTGATTATTCCATGAACATCTTGACAGAATTCCAGCGACCATCAATCACATCGGGGATGAAGTCTACCTCCTCGGGGAGTTTGAACTTCGCCCAGCGGGATGTTGACCAAGCGAACGGGCTCCCATCGATATATGGGCTGCCGAACTTCATGATAAACGATGTGCGCTGGCCATCCTTCGACGGTTTCATAGTCAGGCCGGCCAGGACTTCGCGAATCTTCGAGGCGCTGAACACCTTCGCGTCGATCGATCCGTGGGGCTGGTAACGCATAAATTCTGACGTGCCGTAGTTGTTGTCCCAACGGCCGGCAATCGAGATAGGTTCAAGATTTTCATTATATGTGATAAGTCGCTGGGCACTCTCGATATCAAGAACATTCGGAATGCTGCGGTAGAGCTGATAACGACGCTTCGGGGCTCCGTCGATCGTTTCGAGCTCACGCCAGATGCGCTTGTAGACAGGGATGTTGCAACCCAAGATATGCGACTCGGTGGCCATATGATGGTCCCAGTCAAGGAACATAGGCTCATAGCCCGTCGAATCCTGGACAGTAAGCTTTTCGCCGTCACCCTTGAAGAGGACAAATCGGCAATAACTCATATCGACCATACCGAACTGTTCCTTAAACGCATCGACAACCATGTAGGCACTCAGATATGTGCCCGTGTTGTCCATCTTCAGGTAATCGTAGAAGTCTTCGATGCTTGTTGCGAAAGCTTCTGCGGCTGCCGCACGCCATGTCAGCCAAAGACCCTCTGTCTTAGGTTCGGTATAGAAGTAAGTCTCCGTGGTTTCATTGAAGCCGATTCCATGGCCGTTGAATCCGAAGTCGGTGTTCGATCCGAATTGGCCGGGGCAGAATGAGTTTTGGGTCAGGAAATCTTCCCCGACTACATAAGTCATGGCGCATGTCTGAGCCATCATGCAACACCATGAGGTATGAGTCCAGATGACATCGCCGTTCTCAAGTTTCTTTACGAAGCCGGAGCAGCGTCCCGGTTTCAGGCGGAGATCCTTCTGGAAACGGTCCATCTCCATTTCTTCATTGTCAAGACGATGTTCCTCGATATCCTTCTGGAGCTTGTTCATGGCCACGCCCAGTTCCTTGCCTGCGGCGTCCCAGATATCCATCTGAGCATTGATGAAATAGATATCCATGAAGCTGAGCTCGTCATCGCCGGCACGCGTGGCCGACTGATATGGATCCATGTTGGAAAGCTTAAGGTCGTCGAATGAGACATTCTTCAGAGGCTCCTTGTCGATTGAGCCATGGAAGATGCCAAGCATCCTATACATCAGACGCATTATATTGCGGACTTTCTGGTCCGAGGCCTGATTCTTCTCAACATAATCTGTCAGCCAGTTGTAATTGGCGACAAGATGCTTGGTCACAATCTCCAGGCCATTTTCCGGAATATCTGTCGAATCTGCGCCTGGGCCTTCATCAAGCACATACCATCGCCAGGTGTTGTTTCGGGTTGCCTTGATCATGGCGTTCCCGACCACCTTTCCCTGGACATAGCCGGCATTGTAGTCATTCTGGTAGATGCTGACTCCGGGATCCTGTGCGTAGGCGGCAAAATTCCAGTTGTTGTCGATACACTGTGCGTAACCCTTCGTGAACTCGTTGAGGAC
The DNA here is from genome assembly GCA_964480745.1 of uncultured Sangeribacter sp. GTDB lineage: Bacteria > Bacteroidota > Bacteroidia > Bacteroidales > Muribaculaceae > Lepagella. Next base: position 25,183 of record CAYZQA010000010.1, read on the forward strand.
GAATTCCTTTACGTCAGTGTTTTTGAATTTAATTGTTCTCATAGTATTTTGTTTTAATAAAACGGGTTATTTATTGTCTTTGTCGGCAGTAGTTGCATTAGTTACGACCTTTGCAGCTGCGGGAGCCGTTGCAGAAGCAGCAAGGTGAGCGACGTCGCCACCGTGGACCGGAGCTGCAACTTCAGAAGCGGATGCGGAGGCAGTGGCCGGCTTAAGTTCCTTGGCCTTGTCTTCCTCTTCCTTGGCGCGGATTGAAACGACAATCTTGCGGAGGATAACGATAGCCGCTGCGATAAGCGACATCCACATACAGATCTGGAACGCTACGACGGGATGAGTCTGGGTCGAGTGGCCGAAGACCTTGGCGATACCGTCGATAATGAACGGGGCAACAACGTTACCTATAGAGTCCATAGATGCAAACCAAGCAAGCGTAAGGGTAAGGGCGATACGTGAGGAAGCTTGAGAAAGCTTGTTATAGTAAGCCGGCTGGGCGATACCATAGAAATATGTTGCAATCAGGATGCCGAGACCTACAAGCCATACACTTGCCGGAGCCACGACAATAAGGAGGAAACCGACGAAGATCGCGAGGATAACAGTGACGGCAACCCAATTCTTTAAAACCCGGAGACACCAGTTAAGGGTATACCCTGAAGCCATGATTCCGAAGAAGAGCACGGAGGTAAGGTCGCCGGCCGTCGAAGAATTCTTGAACAGGAACGGGATGTAAAGGCTGATGGCCGCGATTACGAGCGTGATGAAGAAATAGTAAGCGCAGTAACGCACGAGCATCTTGATATTGACCTCCTTGGAGAACTTATAATGGACCTTCGGCACATTCTGTTGCGCTGCGGCCTGTTTGCGGATCTTTGTCGGGTCTGTGATATATTTTGCAAATCCCTTGGCAAAGAAGAGAGGCACGATCGGGAGCAGATAGATAAGGAAGGGGAGACGCCAGTTGATTTTGGCCAGATAGCCCGTTGCTATCACACAGCCCATAAGGACGAGGTTCAACGTTGCGGAAGTATAACCATACTGTGCTGAACGTTTCTCTCCATCGAACATATCGGCGATGAAGGCCGATGCGAGAGGGGAGAGGATTCCGGCCGCAATACCGATCAGGAAGCTCAGAACAATAAGCATGATCATGCTTTTGACAAAGAAGAAGAGGACGCCCATTGCCCCGAAGAAGAGGCAGGTCCAGAACGTCAGCTTGTTGTTGTTGAACTTCGTGCCGATCCAACCTCCGAGGAAGACGAAGGGAATGGCGGCAAAATTCGGTCCGACCTCAAGCATCTGGGTTTCCAGAGCCGAGGTGCCGGGGAATATCTTGGTCAGGTCTCCCATGATGGGGGAAATCGCAAGACCCGGAATCGACGTACAGATAAAGATGACATACAGATTGAAGACAGCCCATAGTGGCAAGGTCTTCGACCCGTAACCGGATTGGATCTGAAATTTCATAACGGTGTGTTTTTAATAGTAAATAATTCGGTTCGTGGTCTTATCAGAATGTGAACATGAGCTGTGTCTGGACGCGGTTGTCGTGTCCGTTTGCGTTTGCCCAGGTGCCATGGATACCGTAGAGATATTCGACGCCCCACTGAAGATAAGAAGTAATATTGTAGAATACGTTGGTGGCAAAATAGAAGCCATACCTGTAATCATTGTCAGGATTTGCAGTCGCATAGTCGCGGACTCCAAACACGCGTGCCTCGGAGGCCATGATATTCCATTGCCAGCGTTTGCCTATGTTGAGGGAGGAACCGAGATTGAGACCCATCATCGGGGTAGCCTTCATTTTCCCGGGATGGGAGTCATCGGGGATATATGACAGGGGCAGGCCGGCTGCGTCCTGAAGATATGCCCCAATACCTTGGCCGTAGACGGCCTGAACGTAGAGTGTCCAGGGTTCCACAGGCTGCACATTTCCGGATAGCATCACGGCCCAGCCGAGTGTGCTCCGGCGTTTCCCTGTCAGCATATCCTTATACAGGAAGTTGCGGATAAGTCCTGAGAGACGGACACGCATGGAAGGGGATTTCTGATATTCGACCCACATCGGGATGTCGGGGACAACCTGGTCGTATGCATCCGTATTGCTGAGCATCTTGCCGTCGTAGGCAGGATAATCCTGACCTCGATAAACTCCGTTGGAGGCGTAGAAGGAGGGGTAGTCCAATCCGGCAGCAAAGCGGAATCCGTTATAACTCTTGGAAGTATAGCTTAATTCATAAGCAACGTTGGAGATACATCCGCTGGGGCCTTCCGGGTCGATGGTCGGGGGCTGGCAGGCATAGACGTCCTGCATCAGCGTTAGTTTCTGACCGGCTGTGAACCCTCGCCACGTAAGATAGGCGCGAAGGAAATTCAGGCCGGGCGACATTCCGTCCGTTCCGATTTTGAAATATCCTGTAACCTGGTTCTCAGTTCCTCCGAAACCGACAACTTCGAATGAGAGTGCGCCCTGGAAAGGATTGATGTAGACATCCGAACGATGGCCGGCAACGGAAGGAGCCGGGATTTTTGACGTGACAAAGCTGATCCCGGCGCCATCAACCTTATAAAGGTTATTGCCGAGGTCAGCGCCTATGACGGGATTGACATATCCTCCGACGGTGAGGATGAATTTGTTGTTGGCTGTGCGGACGGCAAACGTCGGGGTGGAAACTTCCTTAGGTCCTACCGGCGCATCCTTCTCGATAATCGCCTTCAATGTGGAATCCTTGCGGACCTTTACGAACTCAAGGCGCGATCCATTGTCATCGGAATCCTTTTCAGTCTGGTCCTGGGCAGAGGCACCGAATCCTCCGGCCACACATAAAAGACTTAAAGCTGATGTGCGTAGAAGTGTTCTCATAGTCAAAAGGTTTTAGTTAGACAGTTGGTATATGATATATTTTTTGTTTTTGAGTTGATTTCGGTTTGAGAGTCTGCAATTGACCCCATTTTTCCCGACATCTTTAAAGTGACCGAATCAAGAGATAGCCTGACTTTGCTTTAAACAGATGACTAAAACAGATGCTTTTCAACAGTTGCCTTAACGCACATGTTATCAACAATTGTGTCTGACGTTGCTTTCAACGATGCTTTTTAGAACCAGAGTTCCTACAAGGGAAATAATTCTACTTTATGTATCAATAACAACCCCGTGAAATATTATGTTTATAAGGGAATGTAATTTTTATAATATTATATAATCTGACGATATTTTAAACCGTCCCTTATTCTGACGTGTTACATTATTAATTATAAATTAAATCTTCGGATATGAAATATGTTGACTCCGGAGCTGGCAAACTCCCCCTTATCACTCTAATTGCCATTTTGGCTATATCCCTGACTGTCAATCTGCCGGGACTCGCCATTTCCCCTATAATGGGAAAATTGGAGGATATTTTCCCTCATGCATCTGAATTTGAAATTCAATTGCTGACCGTTCTCCCAAATCTTGTGATCATCCCGTTCATGCTGATTTCAGGCAAATTGTCGGTCGGCCATAGCCAGTCACTGCTCGTGACGATCGGTCTGGTCATCTATCTATTTGCCGGAGTTCTCTATTTCTTCGCCGATTCGATGATTGAGCTTATCCTTATAAGCGCGCTCCTCGGGGTCGGTTGCGGCATTGTGGTCCCGTTGGCCGGAGGTCTTATCGGACAGTATTTTGTCGGAAAGGCAAGGGTGAAGTATCTCGGATGGAAAAGCGGCGTGTCTAACTTCACCATTATCCTCGGAACTCTGTTCGTCGGTTTGGTGGCAGACAAAAATTGGCATCTGCCTTTCATCGTCTATATGATCCCGATTGTTCCGCTATGTCTCATTCCTTTCCTGACCAAGAAATATATTATGGCTCATAAGATTGATCCTGTGGCTACCCCTCCTTATGAACCACTGAAGGAGCCTAAAATCGCCCCTTCAGACCCGCGCACAAATGCCAAGCATCCTACTGACGTCAATTTCCATTTCTCCGGTAAGATTGCCTTTAAACTGCTGATAGGGGTTATCATCATTTATTTTGTGACAACTTATGCTTCTGAGGTCGTCTCCTATTATCTCCCCTTCACATTCAAGCATTATGGGCTGTCGACAAGCGACACCGGAGATGCGACTTCACTTTACTTCCTCACATGCACGCTGGCAGGCTTCGCCCTTCCAAAAACAATCAAGCTGATCGGCAAGGATGTGCTGATATATGGGGCTATCGTGGTGATGGTCGCTCTGTATTGCACTGGTTTCTTCCATCATTATGTTGCTTATCTATTTGCCGTCGGCGTGATGGGCTTCGCTTACGGAACCATGCAGCCGATTATTTACGATAAGGCTACCTATCTCGCACCTACAGCCCAGGAATCAAGCAAATATTTCAGTTATGTGCTTGCCGCTAACTATGTCGGCATATCGTTGACCCCGGTTATCGTTTCCGGGCTCGGAAGACTTTTCGGAGCGGAGAGCGACACTAATTTCTCCTACATTCTCAACGGCTCGATCATGATTCTCCTCCTTGCATATATGTTCTGGAAGAGAAAGACTTATTCAGTTTCCGTTGACCCGACCCTTTATAAATAATATAAATAGTCAAATATGATAAACCTGCCTGATCACTTTTCATGGTCAGGCAGGTTTGTTGTCCTTGGGGGTTACGGGATCCCCGTGGCAAGCCTTCTTCCGAGGTTATACTTCTGTCATGACGGCCGCAAGACCTTCCCTGAAATCTCTGGCTTCTGCAAATTTGGCTCTGAAAGCAGGCTTCCCATCCCTACGGATATAACTCCATTTCCCTCGGTTGCTTTGGCGTACCCGGGCAAGGCCATCCTGAAATTCTCCGGCTTCCGAATAGGCAGGGGCAATTATCACTTCTCCCGCCTCATCTTCATATCCGATTTTTCCTTTCACGCTTATCGTGCGCAATCCTTCATGGAAAGGCCTCTCGGGATTTATGAATTCTTCCTCTATGCCCATGGCTCTTTTGAGAGCTGGCATAGAATCAAACTCAGGTTTCATAATAAATTCTCCCGAAGGGGAGATCGCTCCGAATTTCCCACCGAGACCGACCAATGCGCGTTCATCCTTGAAATCAGTGGCAAAATCGTATTGGAATGGAATTTTCGCTTCTCCTTCCCGGTCTATAAATCCCCATTTGCCATCTTCCCGGACCCGGGCGAGGCCATCGCTGAATTTGCCTGCAAATTCAAAACTTTCCCCTCTGATCAGTTGGCCGTCGGTCCGGATATATCCATAAGAGCCATCCTGAAAGCCGACGCCAGCCAATCCTTCATGGAAATCTTCGGCAGACGTGAATTGCATCTCTATCGCCATGTTCCCGGCTGGGTCTATGTAGCCGAAGCGTCCAGATAGGCCGACCAGGGCCCTTCCGTCATGAAAGTCTCCGGCTGTTTCAAATTCAGCCTCACGGATCATGCCCCCTTCTTTGTCTATATAGCCTTTCAGCGGGCCAATCTTGATCATCGCGCGCCCTTCATAGAAAGGCCCTGCGCCGTCATACGTGGGAGCGACCCGGAACGAGCCATCCTCTCCTATAAACCCCCATTTATAATTTTTTTCCATGGTTATGAATTTCTTTTGAGTTAGCTTGTGGCAACAAATTTAGTATTTTTTATCCTTCCTTAGAACATAGAGGCGTTGCGCTTCGTTCAATTAATAGGGAGCATGTCCCCACGGCCATACTTGGACGCGTGGATGCCTTCCTGATGTGAACCGATTTGAATCGACCATGAAAAAATTTACTAAGATTGTTGCCACAGTTTCTGATAAGCGCTGTGACGTTGAGTTTATAAAATCATTGGCTGAAGCCGGAGTGAATGTTGTCAGGATGAATTCCGCTCATCTTGATTATGAAGGGTTCAAGAAAATCGTCACCAATACGAGGGCGGCCGATCCCTCTCTCGGAATAATGATGGATACGAAAGGGCCCGAGATCCGGACCACCGTGACCGAGACCGGCGAGCCGGTCAGATTTTCAACCGGTGCCACTGTCCATGTCGTCGGCGATCCTGACGGCAAGACCTCATCGCAGAAAATATGTCTCAATTACAAGGATATCGCTTCGATTCTGAAACCGGGCGACCGGATTCTTATCGATGACGGGGAGATGGGTTTTGCCGTTGAGAAAGTTGAGGACGGCATAGTTTACACCCGCGCAGAAAATGATGGCGAGATCGGAAGTCGGAAGAGTGTAAATCTTCCGGGCGTGTCGGTGGATCTTCCTGCTGTAACTGAACGCGACCGCCGTAATATCGGCTATGGAGTTGAGCTCGGAGTGGATTTTATCGCCCATTCCTTTGTGCGTTCCGCAGCCGATGTCCGCGAAGTCCGCGGGATCCTCGATTCGCTTGGAGCGGACACGAAGATAATTTCAAAGATTGAGAATCAGGAAGGCGTCGACAACTTCGATGAAATTCTTGATGCCGGTTATGGAATAATGGTTGCCCGGGGAGACCTTGGAATAGAAGTGGCCGCGGAGAGGATCCCCGGAATCCAGGCGATGATGATCAACAAATGTATCGCGGCTCATAAGCCTGTTATCGTCGCCACGCAGATGCTCCATACGATGATCGAACATCCGCGCCCCACGAGAGCTGAAATCTCAGATGTCGCAAACGCGGTCTATCAGCGTGCAGATGCCATGATGCTCAGCGGAGAGACCGCTTATGGTAAATATCCCGTCGAAGCCGTCCGGACGATGACAAGCGTGGCAAAGGAAGTGGAGAAGTCGCTCCGTTCAAATAAAGTGGTTGTCCCTCCGATGCTCGACAGCGAAATAACGACATTTATAGCGCGCGAGGCCGTCCTTTCGGAAACCAAGGTTGGCACGCGAGCTATCTTCACTGATGCGTTCCGCGGAGTGTCCGCCCGGTTTATCGCTTCTTTCCGAGGCAATAACCCGACATTTGCAATATGCCACACCCGTAATGTCCAACGCTGGCTGGCATTGAGCTATGGAGTTACTGCTTACTATGATCCTCAACCCGACACGTGGGTGCCCCGCCACTCGGTGGAGGCTGTCCGCAGGATTGTGGAGGATGATCATATCGAACCCAACGACCGGATTGCATATCTTACCGGCACACGCTCCGGCGCCCGTGCCCTCGAGATCCTTACCCCGGCCGACCTGTTTGAGGAGGAAAGACTGGCAAAACAGCGCGAAGGAGAGGAAAGCTGATTTTTTTCGAAACATAATAATAAAGCCAATGTCCGGATTTTCCGGACATTGGCTTTATTATATCGGTAGGTTCGTTTACTATTTCTTGTTCATGTCGACAACGGCGCCACAATATAGAAGGATTGCGGCGGCTCCCCATCCGAAAAGGAGAAAGATCCAGAAGGAAAAAGCGTTGCTTGAAAAAAGGCCGCATAGCGGAAATAGGAGACAGCCCACTACGAAAGGCAATAGCCGTCCGTATTGGGAGGAAGACAACCAACGCGTTCGGTCGTTCTTACTTAGCCATGCGGAAAGACGTGGAAACCAGAAGGGCGCAAGGAAGGCCCCTAATAATGCAAAGGCGGCCAAAGATATAGCCAGAATAATCCCTCCTTCGGAGAGCATCCCGAACTGTTCCTCGACTATTTTCAGGCTTGCCACGCCTAAAATCCCAGTCATAGCCTTTCCTTAAAAGTTGGTGTTTATAGAGGAGAGTCAACCCAATGGAAGTTCTCTCGCCCGGCGCCAACTTCAAAGTTATACATTGCAATTCCAAGGTCGATTTTCGTGTATCCGACAAGAGAAGTTCCTTTGCTTGGTTTCACCTTATTTTCAGGAATATATTCAAAGTAGAATTTCTGTTGGTTGACGGCGGTTGGCGCAAGCAACGCCGCCTCGACTCCGTTGCGGAACCATTCCGGGGAATCCGATGTAATGTTGCTCACCTGATCTGGTCGCTTCACTTTATGGGCGCGATAGCCGTCGGGCATACCGTAACCGACAGCAATGCAGATAACGACCTTGTCGTTTTCTCCAACCTCAAATGCTCCATCAACTTTCTTATATGTCAGGCCGACGATGCAGGTGTTCAGGCCGATAGTCTGGGCAAAAAGAACGAGCCGCTCGGCGTAGTAACCGGCACGATATTCCAGGCTCTCCGATTTGCGGCCGACGACCATTATGTAATTCGAAACATTGGAGAAATTTCCGTATGAAAGAAATCCCTTGAATGCTTTCCGTTCATTGAGGACTAATTGCATTTTGAGATCTCCTTCTTCATTCAGCCGTTCTATTTCTTTGCGAAGTGCGGCTACATCCTTATCTTCCAGAGGGCGGTCTTCATATTTTCGGACGGAATGTCTCGCCCGGAGTGCTTCGAGTTCTGTCATAATCATATAGTTTGTTATTGTTGGAACAATGCTGGTTTGCAAAATGTTCCCCCTATGTAAAGACAAGATAGAATCTCCCCAAAAAATTCAATATGACAGGAAAGATAGTTATAGCAATAGATTCTTTCAAAGGCTCCCTGACGAGTCTTGAGGCAGGACGTGCGGCAGCGGCCGGAGTCGCGCAGGTTCTCCCTGACGCTGATTGCGGGGTGGTGCCTGTTGCAGATGGAGGGGAAGGTACAGCCGATTCACTTGTCTCTGCGCTCGGAGGTAAAGTGATTAAAGTCCGTGTGGAGGGCCCGATGGGAGAGGCTGTTGATGCCCGTTATGGTTTTTGTGGCGACATGGCTGTCATTGAAATTGCGGCTGCCAGCGGGCTAACACTTGTAGCTCCAGAAGATCGCAATCCATGGCTTGCGTCTTCCTATGGAACAGGGGAGCTGATTAGGGATGCAGTAGGGCGCGGTTGCCGAAAGTTTATGATCGGGTTGGGAGGCAGCGCCACGAATGATGCGGGCGTCGGAATGCTGTCGGCCCTCGGTTTCCGATTTCTGGATAAAGAAGGGAAGGATGTCGGCCGCGGAGGAGGGGAGGTTGGCCGGATTGTCAGGATAGATGCTTCCGATGCAATGCCGGAATTGAAAGATTGTCAATTCCAGGTCGCATGCGATGTCAAGAATTCTCTTTTGGGGCCGGAAGGGGCGAGCCGGATTTTCGGGCCTCAGAAAGGGGCCGATCACAGGATGGTGGAAAAGCTCGACGAAGCGTTGGGATCATTTGCGGGAGTAGTTGGAGAATGGCGAGGGAAGGATTTCTCTTGTGTTCCGGGAGTTGGGGCAGCCGGAGGAATGGGTTTTGCTTTCCTTGCTTTTCTGGATGCAAAATTGGGGAGTGGGGTTGAGATGGTTCTTGGTGCCGTTGGCTTTGATTCATTGGTTATGGAAGCTGATCTGGTTATTACGGGTGAAGGCCGTCTTGATTCCCAGACCGTGATGGGGAAGACTCCGCAGGGAGTTCTTCGGCATGCGGCAGAGTTTGGTGTTCCGGTAGTGGCGATCGGTGGTTCGGTTGATCCTGATGCCATATCGATATTGATTAAAGCTGGATTCAAAGCAGTTTTACCCATCGTTCAGGGCCCAATCAGCCTGGAGGAAGCAATGCGCCCCGAAATGGCCGCCGCCAACATTTCCCGCACAGTCGCCCAGATAATCCGCCTGATGAAGGATTGAGAAATGGATGCTTTTATCCGGTCGGCCATCTTTTCAAAATAGCCATCAAAAATGATCATTTTCTTCCCTCGATTTGTTTCATTGCCTTCCATATTTGAAGGATTGCTTTTGAATTTGTATTATTTGAAGGATTGCTTTTGAATTTGTATCTTTGCGTTATGAATCAGCTACAGAAATTGAAATTTTGCAATTGGAGTCTGCTCGTTTTTTGCCTTGGAATATTTGCGTCCGGCATTCAGCTGGAGGCAACCGGCAGTCGAGGAATCGGGGCCGTATGGGTGCATGTTTTTGTGGGCCTGGTATTTTCAGGTTTAGTCTTCTGGCATGTCTATCTCCACTTCAAGAGGGGCAATTGGTTCAAACGCTTTCAGAAACTAAAGAAACCTGTTACGCGGATCTTATGGTATCTATTCCTATTGACTTTATTTCTGGGCGTGGCCGCTTTTATCCGCTGGCTATCATTTCAGGGACATTCCGTCCTTGGAGGCGTTCATGGCAAGATCGGGTTCATTATGATGATGTTCGCCATTGCCCACCTGATTAAACGGATAAAATTCTTCAGGAAATTTTAAGGCCTTCCTGAGGCTTCAAAATCAGGGACAGACTTCTTCTGAGGCAATCTATTTTTGTAATGGATTAATATTATTTAGATGACCCAACTCATCACTCCCCAGACAAGCGATGTTTTTGCAACCTGCTATCATAAGGTCGGTGGCGAAAGTTCCTTTTATGTAAGTGAGAATGCTTTGGTTTATGTCGCTGCCGGGATTTTGGAGGTATTAATAGATGGCGACAAGGTGGCCACATTCAATAAGGGGGAATGTGTGTTCGTCCGTAAAGACCATCGCATGACCCTTCTAAATCCTTTCGTCGCAGATATAGACCACCATCTGACAGTTTTCCTTTTCTTCTCTCGTCAATATCTTTTCGACTACTATAAAACTCTCCATAAACTCGATCTTCCTCAAAGTGTGGAGAGGAGCAAAAAGAGTTTCCTTCCGATTCCTTCATCCTCACTGCTGACAAGCCTGTTTGATTCCTTTAAACCTTATTGGGAGAAAAAAGAGAGCCCCAGACCCCATTGGCTCAAAATTAAAGTCCTGGAAGCGTTACGCTTGCTATTGCTCCTCGACAAATCGGTTTATGCCTCCCTGTTCGATTTTACGAGCCAATGGAGAATAGACATCCTGGATTTTATGGAGAATAATTTTCGATACGATCTTTCAGTTGCGGAACTCGCTAATTATACAGGTCGTAGTCTGGCTACTTTCAAACGTGATTTCAAAAAATTGTCCGACCTTTCCCCGGCCAATCGGTTAATCGAACGAAGACTGCGCGAAGCTCATAATCTCTTGCAAACGACCGACTGGCCAATTTTTAAAGTGATGGAGGCGGTCGGTTTTAAAAACTTCTCCCATTTTTCCCGACGCTATCGGGAGCGGTATGGCCTTACCCCGACTCAAACACGGGGCAATAGGAATTGAGCCATTAAGCACAATAATTTGAGCCATAGAAAACAATTCATATACGGAGGTTTTTCGTTATAATTGCAGAAACACAAAATAATAAGAATTATGGATAAGTTTATTGGTTCACACTTCATTTACACATATGCCAACGGTTGGACGTATGAATTTTACGTCAAAAACGAAAACACTGTTGATTATCGAATCCACAGCGGTATGGTAGGGGGCCGTTGGGTCCGCAATCAGAAAGCAGACATTGTCAAGCTTGCCGATGATGTCTACAAGGTTTCCTGGACCGAGCCGACCGGAACAGATGTAAGCCTCAACTTTATGCCCAAACAGAACAAGCTTCATGGTGTGATATTCTTCCCGAAATGGGTAAAGGAACATCCTGAAATCACGGTGTGCTACCAGAACGACTTTATTCCTCTGATGGAGGAAAGCAGGGAGAAATACGAAACATATCCTAAATATGTCGTTCCAGAGTTTGGAGATATTTTCTATCAGACCAATGAGGGTGCCAACAATGAAAAAGTAATTTCTCAGGCTCCATACGACGGAATGGTTGAGGATATTGTGAGTGGAAAATTAAGTTTCAGGGAATAAGGATTTTAAGTTTGATAAATTATTTAGGAGTTGTAAATTAGATTAGACGACTTCCTTATGATTATGAGAATGGATTCAACCGGGTTGAAATCCAGCTTAAAATAAAGAGAGAGGTTTGAGCAAGAAGCTATCGATCCTCTCTTTTTATACGCATATATGGGGTAAGGGATACTATAAACTATGAAGACAAAAAAAGAGAAAGTTATCGGCTTCATTTGGCAGCATATTCTTTTGCTGTTTTCTATGTATTTTATGACCTTGGGGGTTGCCCTTTGTGTTCGTTCCAATCTCGGTAGTGGGGTTATCTCCTCAATTCCGATGGCATTCAGTCTGGCCGGGGAAGCAGGGTTAGCTCCTTCCTGGACCATCGGAGGCTATACCAACATAATGAATGTCATTCTTGTCTTGGCCCAGGTCCTGATTCTCCGTAAGCGCTTTAACGCAGTTCAGCTCTTCCAGCTCTTGGTCGGTTTTATCTTCGGAACATTGTTGGATGTCAATATGTGGCTCACGTCCTATTTCTCCTATCAGGCTCTTTACAGCCAGATAATAGCACAGTTTGTGGGAGCCACAATTTTGGGATGTGCTGTTGCCTTGGAGATTCGATGTGGATCGGTCACGATGCCTGGAGAAGGAATTCAAGTTGCAATCGCGAGAGTGACAGGCCGACCATTCCCAATAATAAAGATTATCGTTGACACCACTCTCGTCATATTGGCTGTCATCTCAGGCTACTGCTTCTTTGGCTCCTGGCCATGGACTGTCGTAGGGCCCGGGACGCTCTTTGCCATGTTCTACGTCGGATACGTAGTCAAGCTGGTCAATCCCCATCTCGGCTGGTTCGACCGTCTATTGGCTTATCGCCCCGGCTTCAGAAGATACATCTATGGCCTCGCCCGATTTATCTATCCTAAGAAGGAGGGATAACTGACAACTTTAGAGAGGTGGACTCCGAAGACAGAATGACAAACTATTCTGTTGTCGGGTATGTTATTAAAGCAAAAGACATGGTTGTGTTGTTGGCACTCAATTTTAGACCCCGCTTTATAAACTTGTCTTCAGAAATTATTTTAAAATGCAACTAAATGAAAGAAAAGATATTGGAGGAATTTGCATCTCGCTTTGAGGGCACTCCCGCCTGCTACGCATCCGCTGGCAGAATCAACCTGATTGGGGAACACACTGACTACAATGGTGGCTTCGTATTTCCCGGAGCAATTGACAAAGTCATTATGGCAGCAATAGCCCCCAATGACAGTGACAGGGTTCGCGTTTACTCAATCGATATTGGCGAATTTGTTGAGTTTGGTCTCAATGAGGAAGATGCTCCTTCCCAGTCCTGGGCAAGATACATTTTCGGTGTCTGCCGTGAGATCCTGAAAAGAGGTGGCAACGTTAAAGGCTTTGATGCAGTTTTTGCAGGAAACATTCCATTGGGAGCGGGACTAAGTTCGTCGGCTGCGCTTGAAAGTTGCTTTGCTTTCGCCCTAAACGATTTGTTCAATGACAACTCGATCGACAAATTTGAACTTGCACGTATCGGGCAGAGCACGGAGCACAACTACTGCGGAGTCAACTGCGGCATCATGGATCAGTTCGCATCCGTCATGGGGCAGAAAGGGAAACTGATGCGCCTTGACTGTCGATCTATGGAATTTGAATATTTCCCCTTTGCTCCGGAAGAATATGAATTGGTCCTGATTGACTCTTGTGTCAAACATGAACTTGCCGACTCGCCTTATAACAAGCGCCGTGCCTCCTGCGAACGCGTGGCAAAACGTCTCGGAATGGAGACCCTGCGCGACGCTACAATGCCAATGCTGAAGGCAATTCGGCCCGATATCTCGGCTGAAGATTATTTCCGCGCGAAGTTCGTAATTGAGGAGAAAGACCGGGTTCTCGCTGTATGCGACGCCTTAAATGCGGGCGATTACGAAACTGTCGGGAAAAAGATGTATGAGACTCATGCCGGCCTTTCTGAAGATTATGAGGTCAGTTGCGAGGAACTTGACTTCCTCAACGATATTGCACGTCAATGTGGCGTCACAGGCTCCCGAATAATGGGTGGAGGCTTTGGAGGATGCACAATAAACCTTGTCAGGAAGGATTTGCGTGATTCGTTTATTGAAAAGGCGAAAAAGGAATTCGCTGCCAAATATGGGCATGAACCCAAGGTTTATCCTGTAGTAATCAGCGACGGTGCTCATAAAGTGTGAAGAATCAGATTAGTCGCATTTGTTCTTTCCGTATTTCTTTTCAAATAAAGTAAGATGTTCTTCTCCCCATTTTAGCATGGAGTCAATGATGGGAAGCAGGGATTTTCCGAGTTCGGTTATCTGGTATTCTGATCGTGGAGGGAGTTCAGGATAGATAGTTTTGGCGACTAATCCGTCTTCAACCATCTCCTTCAGCTGTATATCAAGCACTCTGGGTGCGGCTTCAGGCAGACATTTATGAATCTCGCTCGGTCGCATCGGCGAGCCGCTGCGGATTTCGTCAAGGATGCATGATTTCCATTTTGACTCTATTAAACTCATCGTGAGTCGAAGCGGGCAATCCAAGTCGACAGGTATTTTCTTTTCGTATGCCATAGGTGTTTTCCCATTTGATTGATGCTGCAAATTTAATCAATATCCCTGGCAATCAGAATACCGAAAAATATTTCGGTATATGAAAAATTTTTCGGTACTTGAAATTATTCAAATACCATATTTACTTTGCAAGCGTAAAAACTTAAAAATCCAAACGATATGAGAAGCGAAATCAAAGAATATGAAGCAGTGGCGGAAGCCGCCGGAAAGTTTGTGAAAAGTGTAGCCGAGGGTAACAGTGAATACGCAAAAACTTTGTTCACCGATGATGCTGTCCTCTTCGGAATGCTTGACGGCACACTTGAACATGGCTCTATCGAGCAGTTTTATCACAATGTTGATACAGTCGCAGCGGGGGAGAACTTCAAGGCCCGCATTGATGTGCTCGCCGTAGAGGAAACTGTGGCCGTGGTCAGAGTGCTTGAAGAGGGCTGGGGAGGCAGAATAGACTTCACTGACTTCCTACTCCTGCTCAAGCTCAACGGCGAATGGAAATGCGTTGCAAAAGCTTACAACCAAAATTCCAACACCATTTCCAAATGAGCCTTCCCCCGACAAGATAAATAGATATTTCCAGACAGAAAAGTTGACTCCGAAAGAAGTCAACTTTTTCTGTTTAATCTTTACGTATCATGCGTGAGAATCTGTTTAGTTTTTTTGATGCAAAATGGTTTTACTATATTTGCAGAAAATAATTGGGCCATGGAAGAATTGAGATACCCGGTTGGCATACAGACTTTCTCGAAAATAATCGAGGATGGTTACAAATATGTGGATAAGACGGCTTACCTAAAGCCCCTGCTTAGCCAGGGCCAGTTCATTTTTCTTAGTCGTCCTCGCCGATTTGGAAAAAGCCTACTACTCTCTACTCTTAAATCCTATTTTGAAGGAAGGCGAGATTTGTTTAAAGGTCTGGCCGCTGACAAAATGAATTTGGATTGGACTCCCTCACCGGTGTTGCGTTTTGACTTAAATTCGGAGGATTTTTCGCAAGAGGAAGGGCTACACAAGCTCCTTAATCGACTGCTTGGGGAATACGAGAAGCAATACGGGATGACTCAGATAGCTGATAGCTTGGCTGGCAGATTTTCCCAATTAATTAGAAAAGTTGCTGATGAGACAGGGCGCCGAGTGGTAATCCTCATCGACGAATATGACAAGCCCCTATTAGAAATAGAGGATAACAGTCGTCTCTTTGAGAAAAATCAGAACTTGCTGAAAAGTTTCTTCGGCAATCTGAAGTCGATGGATGAATATATCAGATTCGTTTTCATTACAGGAGTGGCACGTTTCAGCAAGGTTAGCATCTTTAGTGACCTTAATAACCTTAAGGACATCTCCATGGAGGATGCTTATGCCAATATCTGCGGCTGGTCGGAGAAAGAGCTGGTGGATAATTTTAGCCCGGGAATAAACGCATTGGCGAACAAACGAGGAGAAGATTTTTCTTCGACGCTTGAGGCTCTACGAAATTACTATGATGGGTATTTATTCTCAGAAGAGGGATACCGGCTTTACAACCCGTTCAGCGTCCTGAGTGCTCTTGACAAAAAGAGGATTGATCCTTATTGGTTTGAAACCGGGACACCAACTTTTTTGGTGAAAAGAATTAAGGAACGAGGTACGTATCCCCCTGATATTAATGGTAAAAAATGTACAAGAGAAGATCTGCTTTCAGTTGGACTGTTCGACAGGAATCCACTTCCATTGATGTTTCAGACGGGTTATCTGACCATAGGATCCTACAATAAAGACCTTAATATGTATGAGCTTCGGTTTCCTAACTATGAGGTTGAAATGGGATTTTATCGACAATTGCTTCCAATTTATGCCCCCGAAGTTGTGGAGCCTGACGGCCCATTTAATTTTACCGATTTTAAGGTGGATCTTTACGAAGGTCGACCAAACGATTTCATGAAGCGTCTCTCCACCCTGCTGAAGGATTTGCCCGGGGAAGACCACAACGAGTCGGTATACCGTGCGATAACATATCTTCTGGCCGTGCTCTGCGGGACACAAGCTATAGCTGAACATCATGGTTACAAGGGACGAAGTGATATTGAGGTTCTTACGGCGAACTATGTTTATCTCTTCGAGTTCAAGTATAATATGAGTGTTAAGGAGGCCATGGATCAGATAAAAGCTCGCGATTACGCAGGCCGATTCGCCATGGATTCCCGACAGGTCTATCTTATCGCTGCCAATTACACCGAGAAAAGCGTCAGTCGCGGCCTGGATTATGAGATTGAATCTTTGAACTTTTCGGCGGGTATTTAAGTAAAGGTAATGTTTAATCTACTGTCTGACCCTTCTATTCAGATCACCGAAAATACAATCGAAACCGATAAGACTTTTGATGTATGAAAACTGCATACAAGGAATATGATGAAATAGTTGGCGCAATTCCATCTTATATAAAGGCTGAGGGAGATTTGGAATTTGCAATCTCCACGCGCATATACGACCTCATGACGCAAAAAGGTCTGTCTAAGGCTGAATTTGCAAGAGCAGTCGGCAAGCGCCCATGTGAAATTACTAAATGGCTTAGCGGTCAACATAATTTCACCCTCGCGACACTCGCTATGCTTTCCACATTCTTCTGTCAGCCGATTATCTCAGTGGGATAATTGTTTGTAAATTCTTACACGCCGAAAATCTTATCCATTGTCCTAAAACATGTAACTGACAACTGGCTGTAATACGGCTAAATACAGAGCCTTGCCATTTGGCAGGCGTATGTTAGTTCTTACTAATCAATATTAGCAATATGTGGAAACAGCAAATTGGGGAACAAGAGTCGGGAAAGACTACCCTGTTAATCCACTTTTTCTATATCCTGAGCATATTTAACTTTTGGATATTATTTGAAAAGGATTAATTTTGCAATATTGATAGGGAGTCCAAAACATAACGGCCCCTTTCATAATAAAAATGTCATCGTGTTTATCAAAAGATAGAACTCGAACCATGAAACGTAGACAAAATAAACCACAGCCTCTCTTTCGTCAAGAGTTTTCTGAGTGGATGGAAAATCAATCAAACCGATGGTTACCAAATGTTCAGGATAATTACCTTACTAGGCTAACTAATGCCATGTATAAAAATCTGCTCAATGGTTGCCTATGTGCAGACCCATATGACCCATACTTGGAGATGAAAGTTTTATTAGAATCGGAGAATGACATTGAAGGGGTAAAACAAGTTCTCCGAAATGTGTCTGACATCTTATCTAATGAAATTAGAGATACTGACCCCAAATCAAAACATTATAAAAATGTTGCTGATTGGCAATCAGCTTGGGAGGCATATTCTGAGTTTATTTATCAAGAAGTTATTTCACCGAGGTTACAGGAGAAAGGTACGAAGGTAAGACGACAAAATACGATTGACGATTTATCGCCAAAGCAGCCCGAACTAATTCCGCAAGACGATATTACTTTAATGTCTGCCAAAGCGTCAGATCAAAACAATAATACCTTGCCAAAAGGCACTTGGTTGACTCCCTCAGGAGAAGTTCACAACCATGGGCGTTCTTCCGATTTCATCGAAGATTTTATTGAGGATGAACATATGCAATTATTCCTTAGGGAATTCGATGATGCTAAACTATATGCAGATTGGCTCACTTCAAAAGAACTTGTGGACGCGGTTGATTTATCTGGAGAATATGCAAGAGCTACGATGTCCCGTGCTTCTGTTTACAATCCGGAACATGCTCTCGAGGATGCTGTAAACACTTTGTTTGATGGAAGTGAATATTTATTTGAAGGAAGTGATATTATTTATTTTGTTATTTTTATCGGAAAGAATTTTGGGAGCAAAGTATCTCTGTTTAAAAGTGCAAAGAGTTTTCTTCGAAGAGCTGTCAATGTCAGATTCCCCGATGAAGATATTAAAATAAAAGTTGGTATTGCTGACAACTATGAAATGATGGGTAGCTGCGACCTGGGCCTGTACGCATTTTGTTGCTAATACAGGGAAAAGGGAATAAGCTATATAGATCAATATCCACAGTGAAATCTAACGGATTACTCCATAGACGTAATGATCCTTATGGCATCCATAATTGCTTTTTGCAGTGGAGGGATGCCGGTGCGGATAGCTTCAAGTACTAATTCTGCATCAAGTTCAAAATATCCATGAGCAATTCTATTCCGCATGCCGATGATAGATCTCCATGGTATATCTGGAAATTTAGAATTGAGAAAGTCGGGCATCAGTCGATTAATCCTATTGATTCCTTCTCCTATTGCCGTAATCAGAGTGCAATTGGCGGCTAATAATTGCATTCCCATGGACGAAGTAGCATAATCTTCGGCTGTTTGAACACTTTTATTCCAGTCTATCAATTGCCCTATGGTGTCAGAGATCGAATTTAGTGTAAGAAGGACGTTTTCTTCTTTCTTCATTTTAAAGGATTTTTATGCCATCGCGGGAGATTTGGGTTAAGAAGGCGGGAGTTAATCGGGAATGCTTTCTAATCAAATCTACGGATGATTGTAGGAGCTTTTCAAGATATTCGTGTAGAGCAGTCAATGCAAAAATCTTAGGGGGCATATCAACCAATAGGTCGACATCGCTATCCGGACGGTTATCACCTCTTGCAACCGAGCCAAACAGCGTTAACCCCGTTACTCCATATTCCTTTTGGATATGTGGTAGATTTTCTTTTAATTTAGAGATACATTCCTTTGCTGTGCACATTGTTATGCTCTTTATTTTAGAGGATAGGAGCTCCGGTTAGCACCATTCCTTCTCTGAGGTGAGGGTATTAATGAGAAACGTGAAATCAGATTCTCTCCATTCGCAATTATTGATTAGATTATCACTATGTTATAGATGATTAATCAACTCTCTATATGATAATCCATTCGCCACAAAGTTAATAAGATATTTGAATGATGCAAAAAATTTTTTTGATGAAGACTGAACTTCGGAAGGAAAAGGGAATTTAGGTAGGATTACGGCAGTTGCGTCTTTTCCGAAAATCGCGGGGTTTTTATAGTGGATTTGAATTTTCTGATTTATACCTTCGCCGAGTAATTAAAACAAAATATAAACATGGATAAAAACGAAATCAATATGCGGTATCGCGCAATGGGTTTGGATGAGAATGATGAGTGGGTGGAAGTTCCTTTGGAGAATGCGGTTCCTAAGTGGCTTTATGATTCCTTAAGTAAGGAAGATGAGGACGATGATATAGCCTATGTGTTTCCTTATCTTGAAAAAGAGTTTCATCAATGGCTTATGGATGTCCGCGGCATTAGCCAAAAGAGTGCGGACGATTACATTCGCCATTATGAATCCGCTTACGACCATTTGTATGAGGAAGTGGGCATTAATTTATATGCACTTCTTCAATCTATATTTGAAGGGGATAAATATGGCATTAGTCTATTAACTAAGGAGGACGCTCCGGATTTAGTTAAGATTTATCTTGACGAGATACTTGAGAGGATTGATGAACAAGAAGATTCCTATACCAAGGCAGAACTACGGGCAATCGCTTCCTACCATGCCTTCTTCGTTGATATGGCGGGAACAGAGGAGGAGACGTATGTCAAAGAAAAATCTACCCCGCTTCCGGAGGAAGAGGAGTTCAAGGATTGGCTCGAGACTGAATTCAAAATGGATAATGAAAAAATTGGGAAAATCGTATCTTCAATAAGAAGAATGGAGCTGATACTTCCCTCATTGGTGACGGAGCCGATGTCGTTTCTTGAGGTGCTTCGTGCACTGCCAACTAAAAGTAAGCGACAGAATTATGTGGCATTGGTTAGTAAACAGAAGCGGCACATCTACAGGAATTCCAAGGTCTCATACTCGACTATCCAGAAAGGATTATCAAACATAAAAATTTATATTAATTTCTTGAATAGGAATATTGTGTAAAACCGGATAGAGGATTTTTTTTCTTGCAGGATAGAACAAATGAGCCATCACCCCACCCATTGAAGCAGATGCCCTAACTGAAAAAGTTGACCCCAAAGGAGTCAACTTATTCAGTTAGGTAGCCTTGCAAATCTATTTCTTTAGCGTGATGTAGATCTTGGGGTTGCTACCGTCGGTTTTATCTACTCTCATCGACTCTACCTTTTCGGAGGGAATATCAGTAAAGTTTCCCTCATATTTCTTGCCATTGACATAGACTTCATAGGCTGCTCCCTCTTTGCTGTCAGAGGAAACAGAAACCGATAGTTTATTGTTTACCCCGTCATTCGTGGCTGTCACGGTTGTCGTTTCGTTCTTCCCAGAAGAATTGGTCGAAGTTGAGACCGAAGTCATGGTGTTTGACGAAGAAGAGGTCGTAGTCGAGGTAGTGGAAGTCGAAGAAGAGTTAGAGGAAGTCCCTCTCTCATTTGCCTTGCCTCCATCTGGCAAGACAAAGAGGTGGACGTTGTCTTCCTCGGCGATATAGCTGACCGGGAGCACAAATTGGGAGGCCACTGGATGCCCGTCAACTTCGGCCGGAATCCACTTAGGCATCTCTTGGACGACTCTCAAAGCTTCTGCGTCCATAGAGGGAGACAGCCCTTTCACAATCTCCGCTTGTCCGATCTTGCCGTCTGCTTCCACGACAAACCTCACGATCACGCGTCCTGTCGGAGTGTCGTCGTTGGGAGCCTGGATATGGGAGGAGAGAAAGTCGAACAACGCCTGCATCCCGCCAGGGAATTCCGCAACTTTGTCTACGGCCGCGTAGGGGCGTGAGGCTCCCTCTGTTGCCGATGATTTTGCGGCCGCAGGCTGCTCCGGGTTGCTCGTTGAGGATGGGATGGAGATAGTCCCGGTTGTTTTTCCGTCTGCAGCCGTTGTTTTTTCCGCCGGGAATTTTGTATCTTTGTCCTTTGGTTGGCCGGGAATGGCGAGTGAGGTCTCGGAGAAGGTGTCGATTGCCGAGGCCACCACCGGAAGACGGGTCAGCCACACTGCCCCTCCTAAAACGGGCACTAAGATCAAGGGCCGGAGAAGCCGGCTCGCACAAGGTGAATTTGGTTTACACATCATAAGTATACGTTTTTTAAGTTTACTGTGATTCAGGCTGTTGGCGAGTGACGGGAATCTCGCGCCGACAGCCTTCCTTATTAATAATAATTGATATTCGCGTATATCGGAGACAGAGTCCATAACCCTCCGGTCGGCCTGATATTCATGGATAGTCTTGAACTCTTCTCTCATCAGCCACGCCGTCGGATTATACCATTGGAATATACAGACGGCTTGCGCAAATAGTAAGTCAAGCCAATGATGAAGAGCCACATGAGATTTCTCATGCAGAAGAATCAGGGAGACGTTCTCCGGGGTTTCATTTTCGGAGATAACGATGTTTCTCCCAAAACTGAATGGAGCAATACCTTCCCTTGAGGTGAGAACTATGAGCTGCCCAGCAATTTCCACCTTCTTCCCGCGCTTGATTATGAGGTGAATCCTAACCAAATTGATCGCCGTAAAAATGGCTGCCAAAGCCATGCCTGCTAAGTAAATCCATAAAATGACTCTCGGGAGTGGATTGGGCGTAGGAGCTGACAGGATTGCAAGTGTGTTTGAGGCTCCATCCAAGTCTATCATTATGTTTGTGGGGGCAGGGGAGGAGAGAATTCGATTTGCAATCGTGAAGATAGGAATGACGGTAAGGGAAACAATATAGATCGCCCAGATCAGCTTTCGGTTGAGCGAGTGATAATTTTCCGATGCCAACACCCATTTATAACCAAGGTAAAGGAGGGTCAGCACCAGCGAAGAACTCAATGAATATGCGAATAAATCTCCCATAACCATCAAATATTAAGGGATTAATGAGATTGGTTTGTTATTTCTCACCATCATTGAAGTTGTCTAAACTTATTTTTTTATTAAGATTTCGTCAGGTTTTAGAGCAGATTTTTCTTCATGAAGAAGGAGCGATGCAGGCATCGTGACTGATGAATGAAGGAAAAGATGCCTAAAAGATGACGGAAGATTAATAAAAAGAAATTATGGGTTAGCACTTCATAATAATTTTTAGATTTCGAAAATAAGTTTAGACAACTTCACTGGAAGAGGTTTGCGATTTCTGTTCAACGAGCCGGATGATTTCGCGAAGCTCATTGACAGATATCTTCTCTTCCTCTACCAATGCCGAGACCGCAGAGCGGTATGAGTTGTTGAAGAAATTTCCGATTAGTTCCTTGAAAGATCGGTCGCGGAATTGTTGCTCGGGCGCGACGGCGAAATACCTGTGGGAGGCGCCGACACATTCATGCGAAATATATCCTTTTTCTTCAAGGATACGCACGGTTGTAGAAACAGTATTGAAGTGGGGTTTGGGGTCTGGATAAAACTCCAACATCTCCCGGACAAAAAGAGGTCCGTGATGCCAGAGGAGTTTCATAATCTCCATTTCCTTTTCAGTGATCGTTGCCGGCTTACGCCCAGCTTTCTTCAATGCCATAATTTCTAAACTTTATTCCGGGTCTAATTGAAGGACCTGTTTTTTTGTATGGCGCAAAGATATAACTAATTTTTTAGTTATGCAACTAATTTTTTAGTTTTTGTTTTGAGTTCCAAAGATTGTTGGCATGGCAGTGGGATTGCTCGGCCATGCCAAAAAGGGAATTGCGAAGTAGTATCTATGAAAGCTGCGTTGAAGGGCCAGCCAATCTCATTTTAGAATTAACGGAATAAGACGGGGTCTAAGAAGGACTGCCAAGAATAAAACCTAAGCCGTAACCCCCTTTTGAAAAATTATGGTTGCCAAGTCAACCATTTTAAGGTGTGGCGTGTTTAATAGATACTATGATGAACGACACGAAACTCTACGGGATGCCCAACACGGGATGTATGCTCGGAACAGCTTATCAGACCCTGCTGAGCAGACTTTCCGAAACTCTTTCCGCCTATGGCCTGGATCTGACTCCGCCTGAATATATGGTGCTCCGTGCGCTTTATACTTCCGACGGTATGCAGCAATGCGATTTGGCCGCCATGATAGGCAAAGATAAAGGAGCGGTCTGCCGGAGTGTGGCTGCCATGGTAAAGAAAGGCCTGCTCCGGACCGAAGCCGTGAGCCATAAATGTCTGAGGGTTTATATCGCTCCTAAAGGACGGGAGATCGAACCGAAAATCATGGCTGTAGCCAGAGCAAGACAAGAGGCCCTCGCCTCGCTCCTTACTCCCGCAGAACTGTCAACATTCGACACAGTGCTTAAAAAGATAATTGATAGCGTAAAATAAAAAACGTAGAATAAAAGAAGAAAGGTTAATATTATGATGACACTCACAATTTGGAGCGACTTTGCATGTCCTTACTGTTATATCGGCGAAACGCGCCTTCAGCGCGCCCTTGAAGAACTCGGACTTAAAGATGAAGTTAATGTTGACTTCCGAGCCTTTGAACTTGATTCTACTGCTCCGAAGGAAGTGACAACAACCACGCCCGAACGCTTCGCAATGAAGTATCGTCTTTCCCTGGAAGACGCCAAGCAGCAAATCCTACAGATATCCGATCTTGGCAAGGAACTCGGAATTGACTTCCGTTACGCCACAACCCAATATTCCAATACCCGCGATGCACATCGCCTTATGAAGCTTGCAGAAGCAAAATATGACCGCGCCACCGTTGGGAGACTTAGCAAGGCTCTCTTTGCAGCATACTTCACAGAGAATCTTGTCCTTTCAGACCACAAAGTCCTTCTTGACAAGGCTGTATCGGTAGGGATGGACGAAAAAGAAGTGAAAGAAGTGCTGGAATCCGATAGATATGACGATGAAGTGCGTTTCGATGAACGCGAAGCTGCCATGCGTGGTGTGCGCGGAGTTCCCTATATTGTCTTTGACGGTGAATTCGCTGTGCCGGGCGCCATGACAATCGATGGATTTAAGTCGGCTTTGGAACGTACGCTCAAAAAGCAGCAGAAAGAAAACGAAGATAAAGGCTCAGAGCGTCCGCACGCTTGTGGTCCCGACGGTTGCCAACTGTTATAGGAGGGTTGTATGATCAGAGAACTTCAAGTGCAAGGCGTTTTTGCCGAGAACTGTTACTTCTATATAGATGCCCATTCGAAGGCCGGATTTCTTATCGATCCGGGTGCACAGGCCGGTGTGATCTACGACACGATTGTGCGTAATGGATGGCATATCGAGAAGATTCTGCTCACCCACGGCCATTTTGGCCATATGGGGGCAGCCGAACTTCTGCGCGAGAAACTTGTGGCGCCGATATACATTTATCCTTCCGATGCAAAGTATCTCACGGACACATATCTCAATCTGAGTGGTAATTACCCCCAGCCTGTAACAGTCCCTCACTATGAGGAACTCCATGATGGCGAGACAATCCGGCTGAAAGCCAATTCCGGATTCTATCTGAAGGTGATCCATACTCCGGGTCACACCCCCGGGTCGGTCACCTATTATTCCCCAGAAGAAAGAGCCGCCTTTGTCGGAGACACGCTTTATCAGCATGGCCCCGGGCTGACTAACTTTCCGGGTGGTAACCGCCGGGAATTGGAAGAATCAATTGTCAACAAGATTCTTACGCTCCCTGACGACACCTTGCTTCTCTCTGGGCATTCTTCTCCAATCACAGTAGCGGAAGAAAAACGGCTGTTGTTAAGATAGATACAGAAATTCACACAGCATCGCCCTGAAAAGTTGGCCATAAAGAGCCGACATTTCAGGGCGATGCTGCTTTATCATTCTATTAAACCTCTCTCAGGAGCTGCAGTAGGACAATGGCGTTGTTATGCTCCGTGTCGTGAGAGGAGTATAAAAGTGTCACAACCGGTTTGTCAGCTATGAGTTTTTTCAACGCATCAAGTTCCGGATTTTTGAGAAGCTCCGCTTTATAGCGTTCCTCAAATTCGGCCCATTCACTTGACGGATTTTCATGAAACCACTGTCGTAATTCCGTGGAGGGAGCAATCTCTTTATCCCACAAGTCATAATGAAAAGTGGCGTGCGAAAGACCGCGCGGCCATAGCCTGTCAACATATATTCTGAATCCATCTTCCAGCGAAGATGGTTCGTAAGCTCTTTTCGTTAGTATCGTTGCTTTCATCTTAATAATTTTTATGGTTTGGATTTGCCGACCGGAGGTTCGGTAAGGGTGATACGTATCACATTGGTGCGGTCGAGACTTCGGTCGATCGCTTGATCGAAATGCTCCATGTATTTAGGGAGAAACCGCTCGCAGATCAGACGCAGAGCCTCTATCTTTTCTGCCCGATCCTCAACCTGCTCAGCTCTTCCAAGAGCAATGGCGGAATTATAATATTCCGTAAAGTTGTTTTTCTCCTCCTCATACTTGGGAGTGCATCGGCTCACAGCCGACAGACTGACAACCGGATTATGTTTCAGACAGTCGATCTTCTCTCCTTCGAAGGCGCAATGAAAATAGAATGTTGTTTCATCCTTACGCACCATATTCAGAGGCACGGCATAGGGACTGCCGTCGGGCCGCGTCATGCTCAAAGTGACAAAGGGGGCTTTATCAAAAACTTCCATTGCCCATTCAGGTTCTTTGAGACGCTTTATTTTTCTCATCTGTTTCATAGCGATCCGTTATATCTTCTTATTTATGAACAATGAATGGGGAAGGGATGTTTCAAATATTGGAAAGCGAGAAGCCGAGAATAGTCTCCTCCTTTACTTCTCCTTACAAAAGTTCACCAACAATTTCATCGTATTTACTCGTTTTTACTCGTATTTATGGAAAACACCAATAAGATGTTTTGCTACCAGTGTCAGGAGACTGCTCACGGGACTGGTTGCGTGCTTCAGGGTGTCTGCGGCAAAAAGCCGGAGACTTCTGCCCGTATGGATCTCCTTCTCTATTGCGTGAGAGGAATATCTCTCATTAATAGAGCCCTGAGAGAAGAAGGCAACGCTTCTCGGGAGGCAAGCCATTTTGTGATTGATGCGTTGTTCACAACAATCACCAACGCCAATTTCGACAATCCTTCTCTTGACGATTACATCCGTCGAGGCTTTGAATTGAAGAATATCCTTGCCGGGACAGCAAAGAAGGAGGATATTGAATTGCCCGATCTCCCTGAAGTTGAATTCTATGCCCATCCTGAGGAAGCGACGGAATTAGAGGGGATCACAGGGGTTCTTGCTGAGCCAAACGAAGACATCAGAGGTCTGAAGCAGCTGGCAATATATGGTTGCAAGGGAATGGCTGCCTACGCCCGTCATGCTGCCAACCTCGGCTATGAAGACGAGGACGTATATGCTATCATTGAGGATGCAATGGCAGAGACCGCACGGCCCGACCTCGATGTTGCCGCATGCTACAACCTCGTGATCGGAGTAGGCGACGGAGGCATCAAGGCTATGGCTCTTCTTGACAAAGCCAATACGGAAAAATATGGAAATCCGGAAATCACCAAAGTAGATATCGGTGTCCGCAACCGTCCGGGTATTCTCATTTCAGGCCATGACCTCAAGGATCTGGAAGACTTGCTCGAACAGACAAAAGACAAGGGAGTGGATGTATATACCCATTCAGAAATGCTGCCTGGGCAATACTATCCTTTCTTCAAGAAATATCCCCATTTTGCCGGCAATTACGGGAATGCATGGTGGAAACAGACCACGGAGTTTGAAACATTCAACGGAGTTTTCCTCTTCACCTCCAACTGCATCGTGCCTCCGCGTCCAAAGACGACTTACATGGATCGGGTTTACACTACGGGAGTCGTTGCCATGCCGGGCACGAAACATATCGAACCCGGGAAGGATGGCAAGCCGACCGATTTCAGCGAACTCATTGCCCACGCGCAGAAGTGTCCGCCGCCAACGGAGATTGAGCATGGAGAAATTATCGGCGGCTTCGCTCATCTTCAGGTTCTCGAACTTGCTCCCAAAATCATTGACCTTATCAAGGAGGGTAAGATACGCAAGTTTATCGTGATGGCCGGTTGTGACGGGCGTATGCCTTCTCGCGACTATTATACAAAATTCGCTGAGGCTCTTCCGAAAGATTGTGTAATCCTGACTGCCGGATGTGCAAAATATCGGTATAATAAGTTGCCCCTGGGCGATATTGAGGGAGTTCCCCGTGTGCTTGATGCCGGTCAGTGCAACGATTCATATTCTCTGGTCAGGATTGCCCTCGCTCTGAAAGATGCGTTTAATCTTCCGAGTGTGAACGACCTTCCTCTTGTATTCAATATCGCCTGGTATGAGCAAAAAGCGGTAATAGTACTTCTGGCTCTTCTCGCTCTTGGCGTAAAGAATATCCACACAGGTCCGACCTTACCGGCTTTCTTTACTCCCGATGTGTTGAAAGTGCTTAAAGAGAAGTTTGGTATCGGCACAATCGACACCGTGGAACATGATATTGAAACACTCATCAATAACTGAAAACCTTAATAGAACCGGAGCATAGACGGACAGGTCAGTCCGTCTATGCACCCGGTCTCCAAACATGGCAACCAATGAAGAACAAATAATTCAGCAGGCTTTAAGGCAGAACGAGTTTATCCACAAGTATGTCATGGCAATTGACCATGCATTGCTGTGGATAGCAGCTCTTAGTTTCGCTGCATTCTTCCATCTTTCCCCCTCATTTAGTGCCTCCGAAGCCTTATTGTTCTCAACTCTCGTGGCTTATGGGGCCTATTTATGTGAAAGCGGTTTGGGCACGCTGAAGACGGCTGCTTCCGAGTCGGCTTATAGCCTTGACTTTGCCAAGGCAGGGTTGTGGCATTGGATTGCACTAAACATAGCGGTCAATCTTGTCCTCTCAATGCTGTTTTTAAGAGAACCCTCCTGGTATTATCTCCTCTTAATTATCCTGACTGCAGGATGGCAAAAGTATATGGACGGCCGTATTCCTCCGCGTTTACTGGCTTCAAAACAAAAAATTTTATAACGTATGCATATTTCAGCCATCATACCTTTAATTCTCGGTTTAATTGCCGGCATTCTTTTTGTAAGTGTGTTCATCACAGCATGGGTCATAACTTTTCGTAATCGTCGCAGAATTAAAAGGTACACTTCTATTCAGTCAGTTATTAATGATGTCAGATGACCAGGATTGAGAAAGAGCGGCGGGTGGTGGCCAAAATGATCAGGATATATTGCCGGCATAAGGAAGGGAATAGGACGCTTTGCCGCGAATGCCGAGATCTGTTGGACTATGCAAACTCCCGATTGGCGCATTGTCCGCATGGCAATTCCAAGCCTACGTGCCGGAAATGTACGATTCATTGTTATAAACCCGAAATGCGAGAAAAGATGCGATGCGTGATGCGGTATGCCGGCCCGCGAATGCTCCTGTTTTCTCCATTAGAGGCTATCGGCCATATAAAAAGAGAATTGAATCTGTAAGGCGGCTTTTAAGCCGAAGTCTCAACGAAATTAGAAAGTGAACATGGCCGCCAGGTTGGCGCGATTGGAATGTCGATGCTCGCCGGAAAAGTTATGACGTTGACCCCAATCCAGTTCGCCTACGATCGTGACACGCGGAAGCACACTCCAGAACACGTTCACACATCCGAACATTCCATACTTATATTCATCCGCCGGCACAGAATGGGAGGGGAGATAGCGGGTCTGACTTGCCGAGACGCTCGCAAACAGATTCGGGCGGAAGTTGTATTGCAAACCGACGCACCATCCATAGGAGCGGGGCGCATACATGCGACCAGGATCTTGCGGCGAGCCGACAAGATCGTAAGCTCCCAACATCAGGTCGCCCCCCAGACCGGCATAGCCCCGGCCGTAATTGGCCGTGAAATAGGTTGTGAGATGACGTTCAGGATGGGCCACACAGCTTAACATGGCTCCCCATCCCGCAAGGTTATGGTTTTGCTCCTTTAGCATATCACGGTAAGAAAGACTTCTGACGATTCCGCTCAGACGGACATGCTGGCCTTGTGCCCATTCATATTGAACGAAGGCCGCAAAATCGGGAAGCCAGTTGCTAACGGCTTTCACATCGGGCACCTGGGTATCGATCGCCGTGGCCGGGGTTTCTACCGACGCTGCCAAATACCAATGAGATTTCAAGCACTTCATGTAGCGAACGAGCACAGAAGTGACCGACAGCTTGTTGTTTGCTCCCCCCGCATCGATCACCGGGGCTAATGCAGCAGGGTCGGAGAAGGTGGAATTCGCATAACCGATCGTAAGGTCGCGTGTTGTCACGTAGGCCTTCTTTAGTCGGAAATCCCGCCCTTGGTAGCCCGTGAAGTCGCTCTCGATATACATCTCATATTCCCCTAACACTTTGTTGTAGCCTATCGCCCGCAAGAAAAGATATGTCCCCGAGGGAGTGGTGTTGAATTTGCGTTTTGATGTGGGATCCTCCTGGATGGAGATTGTGTAAGGGGAAAACATTGTTGAAGGCATTGCCCCGTTCCAATCATAGTAGGCGCGCATCCTAACGCCTCCTCCAATCCCTAAAGTAAGACCGGCTCCCTTGCTCATAAAGAGAAAGTAGGGGGCGTCAGGATCTTGCAAATTGCGGAATTGATTGTAATAGAATCTTGAGACAACTCTTTGGATAGAATCGATCTGGACATGCCGCAGGGAATCGCTCATTTGCTCGCCGTCGATAAATACGATCTTTCCCGATAATGCTTTCTTGACAATCTGTTCGTCAACCAATGATTGTGAGGAAATAACACCTATTGAAAGCATTAATGAGAGCGAAAGGAGAACGGAGCGCAGAGTGGAGTTAATAGTTTTCATGTGGATATTTCAGATGAACGCTAACATGTTTAATGAGGAGGAGAGAAAGCTCCGTCACGAAACCCAATTCCCGATTGACGAGCAAAATTGTTTTGAAATGGGCAAACGATGGGTAGCCAAAGCCGTTCTTTTCTGATTTATTGATTCGCAGTTTCTTATGGGACGTGAGGAGTAATATTGTCATTCGCGTGACCGTAATAATTCTGTAATCTTATCAATAAATTTTTGGGCCAAAGGACGTAATGTTCGGTAGTCTTCCCGCGTATAGTATACAAAGTCTTCGTAATCTCCGGCCTGACGACTGTCAAACAGCCGTTGATAAATACCTCCATACTCTCGCTCCAGCTTCCCGGTTTGAATAAATCTCAACCCCAACATAGTCTTTATTCCTTTATGTGTGAAGGTCTCAAGTTTATTACTCAACATCAAGGCAGAAGCAACATAATATACTGCATAGTACAGACGATTAATAGCAGCATTATAATACTCTGAGGAAGCCAATAAGTCAGCTTCTTTAAGTGTGTCGCTCCCTTTTTCTATTTTATAACTGATTAAGTCTTCCCGCGCCCGGGAGTCGAGGATATCTGTCATAGTTCTATGCCGTCTTTTTTTACATTTATAGAGAATGGAGTTTGCCGGAGACTAAAGGTTTTGCTTAGCATTACGAGTGGGGATATATCAACTCCTAAATTAAGGGAAAGATAATAAAGTTGTTCGGAAATCTCTCCGCGAGCATTCGCGATCTCCGCATTCCCAAGGGTGTCCGGAAGGAGAACAAGAATGTCTATGTCCGAATCTTCCCTTGCATCTCCCCGAGCTTGCGACCCATAGAGGATTACAGTAGCTTCCGGAATTATTTTTTTTACTACGCTTTTAATGCTTTGAAGTGCTTTTCTGTCGGGCATAATAGTGGTCGATTAAAAAGGTCATAGACAAAAGAATATACCTATTCTCCCAATCATTAAACGCAAAAGTAATAATTAGATTTGTATATACCAAATTGATTCATCTGGAGATATGCCATTTCCGTTTCAACAATGCGATTCATCTGCCCTGGGATATATGGCTCAATGTTGATTTTTCGGCACAGACTTCCGGTAACGGAG
>CAYZQA010000011.1:0-55904 GCA_964480745.1 uncultured Sangeribacter sp.
CCTCCGGGGTCGTGTGATTTAATGTTTTTTGTTTCCGAGGGCCGCAAGGGCCCTCGGCTAACAATGGTCAAGCCCCTCCGGGGCTTAGGGCAATTACGAGGCGGGTTTTGCGTTATCTTCTTTATGAAGATCATCCTTTCTGCTGAAAAATTCCTTGCTCCCGATGAGCTGGCGGCCTTCCCTCAGGGCCTCTTCCTGCTCCTGCCGGACTCGGCTTTCTGCCGCCCCGAAAACCCCTTCTTCCTCTCAGATTTCGCCGACCGCTTCGTGGCGCTACCCGCCACCGCCGTCCGAATCTCCAAAGTAGGCAAAAGCATCGCCCGCCGCTTCGCCCACCGTTACTTCACCGAAGCTGCCCCCGCCGCACTGATCATCGCCTCCGGCCTCCTCCAGACCCTCCGCGACGCAGGCCTCCCCTGGACCTCCGCCATCGCTTACGACCGCTCCGTCCTCACAGGCAATTTTTCAACCGTTGAAGCGTTAAGTAATCAGGATGATATATGCCGGGCCATCGAAACCATCAGCCGGACAATGACCCTCAAGACCGGCGACATTCTCATCGTGCCGTCCCGCCATTATGATCCCGCAAACCTTCCGCCCCTCGCGATAGGGGAGGAACTGACCCTAACCGACTTCAGTAACGATAAAATTAATTTCAGAATAAGATGAGAAGGCTTTGTGCCTTATTGTTCGCCATAATCGCCGTGGGCTGCCTCCAGCTCCCGGCTTCAAAAACATATACCTACTCCTTTGCCGAGTCCTCGCCCCTCGCCGTGGGTCGATGGATAAAAATCTCCACCGCCCAATCAGGCATCTACGAGATCTCCCATGAGAAACTCCGCGAGCTCGGATTCCCGAACCCCGAAGCCGTCGGCGTCTTCGGCGACGGCGGAGCGATGTGCTCCTTCACGTTCGAAAACTTCAAATCGCGCCGGATGTATGAAGACACGCCTGTCGCCGTGCCGGTCTGGCATGAGAACGACCGCATGTTCTTCTACGCCCGTGGAATTGAGGATATGGCCTTCAACGGTAGCACTTTCTCCCGCTCCGCCATCAACCTCTATTCCTTCTCCGGAGCCTATCTCCTGACCGACTCCCAGACCCCGCTGCGCCTCGACTTCCCCTCGCAGGATGAGGCAGATCCAGAGAATCCTGACCTGACCTTCCGCGACTACGGCTATGACTATCTCTACCATGAGCAGGACCTTTTCCATAACAGCCTCGGCTCCGGTCGCCTTTTCTGGGGAGAGAATTTCTTGGAGACGCCGGAACTGACCTTCCCCATAGCGCTTCCCTTCGCCTACTCCGGGCTGAAAATGACTCTTGCCGCCGACATCGCATGTTACGGCGG
This sequence comes from uncultured Sangeribacter sp., assembly GCA_964480745.1. GTDB lineage: Bacteria > Bacteroidota > Bacteroidia > Bacteroidales > Muribaculaceae > Lepagella. The sequence goes on from CAYZQA010000011.1 coordinate 1,352, forward strand.
CGCGGGGCGTCTGACCGCAACGCTGCCCGGTTATAGCAAGCAACTCACCTCCCCAGGCTCGCAACCGGCCATCACCTCGCTGACCTATACGGCAATCCCCGTCCCCGCGACGGGCGGCTCGCTGACGCTCTCCTTCTCCGGCGACGCGCCCGACATCGCGAGCCTCGACAAATGGATTCTCTCCTACGCCAAGCGGTTCCCCTTGCAGGCTTCCCTGCGTCAGGAACGCATAGCCTTCACCGGAGGCGTCACAGGCCCGAACTATTTCCGGGTCCCGGAAGATGTCCGCGTCCTCGACGTCACTGCCCCCGCGCTCCCGAAGTTCTGCGTCGCGGCCGATAACCTCGCCTACTTCACAGGCTCTAAGGATGCGTCCCGCCTCATTGTCTTCGACCCCACAAAGCAGCAACTTCAGCCCGAAGGGTATTCGGAAGTGGCGAATCAGGATCTTCATGCGCTGCAGTTTCAATACAATTCCCTGCTGATTATCACGATGCCGGAATGGCGCGAATATGCCGACCGGATCGCCGAGCTTCACCGCCAATATGACCGCATCGGCGTCGCCGTCGTCGAGCCGCAGCAGGTCTATGATGAATTCTCGGGCGGCAAACCGGACCCCATGGCCTACCGCGCCCTCATCAAGATGCTCTTCCAGTCGCGCACTATGAGCCTGAAAAATGTCCTCTTCCTCGGCCCCGTCTATGCCGATTCCCGCAATGTCCGAGGAATCGACCGCCCGGACGGCTTTGTCTCCTTCCTCCATCCCTACAACGGTTTCGAGATGGAAGAGGCGAAGGTGCCGACCGTGCTCGACTGGCCCGGATATGTGGGTGATGTCATTTATAATGAGAATTATTACTTCCGCGAACCGGTCGAGGTCGGCGTCGGCTATCTCCCGATAGTCTCGAAGGCTGAGGCCGAACTCGCCGTGAGCAAGATCGAGGACTACCTCTCCCTTTGCAAGGAAGGGGGATTGGAACGCTACGCCAACCGCATAGCGCTTATCGGCGGCGAAGGCAACGACGGAATGCATCATAACATGGCCGTCGAGGCCGGCGAGAATTTCCAGAAGTTAGGCCGTGAACTCTCCGACGCTCTCTTTGACATCCGCCTCCTCAGCACGGAAGCAACCAGCAACGCGGAATGTCGCGACGAACTGACGGCAGCCATCGAGGAAGGGACCGCACTGACTGTCTACTTCGGCCATGGCGGCTCCTGCGCGCTTAACGGCAATTTCTGGGACTCGCGCAGCTTCATGACGCTCAACAACCGCCCCGCCGGCTTTATGCTCTCAGCCGGATGCCGCCTCTCGGAGGTCGACCTTGGACGCCGAGGAGTCGGCGATGCCGGCGTCATCGAGGCCCCCCACGCCCTTGTCGGGGCCATCACTTCCACGCGCACCATCTTCGCCGAAAGAAACGAAAAGATCATGAAGGCGATGCAGGCGGCGATGCTGACAACAGACTCCGTCACCCCGCGCCACACAAACGCCACGATAGGGGAGATCTACGCCCTCGGCAAGTCGTTGGCAGCAGAAGATGCCGAAGCCGCCTTCTATTATGTCGGCGACCCGGCCCTGACCTTCCCCTTGGCTGTCAATCCGGCCCGGATTCATACGTATGTCGAACGGGGATATATCCCCGGGGAGGTGGTCCGCCTATTCGGTTCGATCATGGAATCGGACGGCGAATTTGTCGATTCGAGTGCATCGGGCGACCTTCTCGTCCGCATCTATGCCCCCGAGGGGGAACTCTCCTTCAGCGATGGCCGCAAGACTCTCCCGATTCCCGGCGAGCTGATTGCAGCCGTCAAGGGAACGTTCGCGCATGGCCGCTTCTCCGATCTCAACCTGAAGCTCGACGAAAGCCTCTCGGCCTACCAGCGTCCGGGCGAGGAAGTGGCCCTCCCGATCTACATCACGGGCTACGACTCGAAATATGGCCGCGCATATTGCGGCAACGACACGATCCGCCTCGCGGCCCTTGAGCAGGATTTTTACAAGAGCAGCATCTTCGATACGACTCCTCCCGAGATTTCCCTGGAGCATGAAGCAGCAAACGGCACGCTGCTCATCACAGCCGTCGATGAAACCGCCCTGCAAGGGAACTCCTCCATCTCGGTCATGCTTGACGGACGTCCGGCCCGCCTCTCCTCCGGAGAAACCGACGACTACGCGACGAAAAGCGTCGCCGCGCGCTTCCCGACCCTCACCCTTGAGCCGGGACTCCATAAATTAGAGGTAAAGGCGACCGACCTCGCAGGAAACAAATCGCAGATTGCAGAGCTGGAATTCGCGGTCTCCGCAGACCCGCTGCTCCGCATATCGGCCGATTCCCGCGTGGCCGTCGACAAGATGACATTCGAAGTTGAGGGATACGACCGGGAAGAGACCGTCATCCTCCATATCGTCGACGCCGACAACCGGACGGTCTATCGCGACCGCGCCGATGCGGCTCAGGCAGTCTGGAACTGCTCCGGAGCCACGCCCGGCAATTATCGCGCCGCTCTCTTGGAGGACTCCCCGGCCGGGGCGATTGTCCGCTCCCCATGGTTCTCCTTCTCTGTAATCAGATAACCAAAGGTAATGAAGAAATCAGCATATATAGCCCTTATGGCAGCCGTCGCGCTCCCCGCAGCGGCCGAGAACGACATCAAAGACAATCAGTTCAACCCGGTCAACACCGGCGTGACGACCCTCTCGATCGCTCCGGATGCCCGCGGTTCCTCGATGGGTAACCTCGGAGCCGCGACCGAGCCCGACATGAACTCGCAGTTCTGGAATCCCTCGAAATATGCCTTCGCATATTCCCAGGGAGGTCTTGCCCTTTCCTACACCCCCTGGCTCCGAAAGATTGTCAACGACATCTTCCTCGCTGACCTCTCCGGCTATTACAAGCTCGGACAGTCGGACAATCAGGCCATCTCCGCATCGTTCCGTTATTTCTCGCTCGGCGAGGTCCACACAAGCGGCTATGAAGGCGTTGGAGGCGCGGTCCAGACGATTCATCCCTACGAATTCGCAGTCGATGCCGGCTATTCCCGCAAGCTGTCGGAGAAATTCTCGATGGGCGTCGTGCTGAGATATATCCTGTCGGACCTCTCCTTCCAGGACACGCAGACCGGCCAGACCAACAACGCCGCCTCGGCTTTTTCCGTCGACCTTTCCGGATACTTCACATCATTCCCCATGATCGGGCGCAACGAATGTCAGTTCTCGTGGGGTTTCGATATCTCGAACGTCGGTACGAAGGTCAGCTATGACGGCGGGACCTACAACTACTTCCTGCCGACCAACCTGCGACTCGGCGCCAACTTCATGTTCCCCCTCGCTGATTTCCATACGCTGGCCATCGGTCTCGACCTGAACAAGCTGCTGGTGCCGACCATGCCGCGCACGAAAGACTACGACATGGAGACGGCCGAAGGTCAGGAAGCCTACAACAAGGCCTGGGACACATGGAACACTATGTCGCCCATCACCGGTATCTTCAAATCCTTCTCCGACGCCCCCGGCGGCTTCAAGGAAGAACTTCAGGAAATTGGCGTGGCAATCGGAGCGGAATACCAATATAACCAGCAATTCTTCGTCCGCGCCGGTTACAACTACGAGCATCCCAACAAGGGAGGGCGTAGCTATTTCGCCTTCGGAGCCGGTTTTTCGCTCAACGTAGTCAAGCTTGACGCCTCCTACATGCTCGCAACGGCCCAGAGCTCGCCGCTCGACCAGACCCTGCGCTTCACGCTCACCTTCGACATGGATGGCCTCCGCGACCTCGTAGGCCGCCGCCGATAACCACTACTCACTAGTCACTACTCACTTGTCACTAGTCCCTTCTCCTGCGTAGCCTTTTTGAATAAGCCCCAAGCTTCAGCGAAGGGGTGAATTATCTCTCAAATGAAACGATTTTCGATATTTTTGACAATAGCCTTGATGATGGCTGCGGTTTGCGCAACCGCCGCCATCTATAAGCCTACATATAATTTCCAATTCGCTTCCAAATCGCGACTCAGCGAAGGAAACTGGGTCAAGATCCGGACCGCCGACTCCGGCGTCTATGAGATCAGCTACGACCGGCTCCGCGAAATGGGTTTCTCCAATCCCGAGGCCGTCGGAGTGTATGGCAACGGAGGGCGCGAGATCAGCACCTCCTTTATCTCCTCGGGAGGCCATCCCCTCTACCGCGACGATCTCCAGCCCGTGGCCGTCCTTCATTCCGGCGACAAACTCTATTTCTACGCCACCGGCCCGGCCCATATCTCCTTTGACGGCACGAAGTTCGTCCGCGAGTCGATCAACCTCTACTCCCTTGACGGCGTCTACTTCCTGAGCGATTCCGCAGCCCCCCTCGAAATGGCAAGGGAAACGGTCGCGGATCCGGGAATCGAACGCTCGGATCTCTGGGATTACGCCTACCATGAGCTCGACCTCTGTCACGGCCTCCACAACTATGGTCGTTTCTACTGGGGAGAAGACTTCTTGAAAGAACCCGAATTGGAATTTGCCATAAATCTCCCCTGGATCAGTGGGCCGGAATATGGCCGGACCGACAAGGCCCGCTTCGATTATTCGCTCGCCATAGCGGAGAAGGATACGTTGGGAGTGATGGAGATTTCCATCGGGGATTTCTCCGACAGCCATTCGACGCTCAAGAAGCCGGGGAAGGTCTACGCTTACGCAGTCCGCAATCTCTCTCCCGAAAGCCTTCAGGGGAGCAAGATCCGTTTCGCATATACCCCCCACCAGGCCTCCTTCATGGCGCTCGACTATTGGCTGCTCACTTATCCCAAACGCCTCCCGGCCGACCAAGGGAAAGCCTCCGAAATTTCCCGCTTCGTTCAGGAACGCGTCTTCTTCCATAACCAGTCGACATATTCTCCGACAGGTCATCTCCGTGTCCCGGAAGGGTCGGTCGCCCTCTCGGTCAACGATCCCTGGAATCCTACCATGCTCAACGTTGACGGCGGGAAGGCTATCATGTCGCAGCCGGATCTGGCGCGCGAAGTCATCGTTTTCGACCCCGCGAAGCCCCAGAAGCAGATAAAGCCGAGATTTGAGAAAGTCGCGGCGCAGAACCTCCATTCCTACAGGGAGGAAGGTTGCGACCTGCTTATTTTCTCCATTCCGAAGATGCTTCCATACGCGCGGCAGATCGCCGAGCTCCACCGCCGCTACGACGGTCTCCGCTCCGTGATTGTCACTCCCGAGGAGGTCCATAACGAATTTGGGGGCGGACTGCCCGACCCGATGGCCTACAGGGCATTTGCCAAGATGCTCCACACCGGCCCGGGGCGTTCCTGCGCCAACATCCTCTTTCTCGGCCCTATCCGGGATGATGTCCGCCAGATTTCCGTAAATATTTCTGATGAAGCTTTCCCGGCCTATCCGGCCTTGTCGGCTTCGAGTTTCGACAACGCGGAGGAGGGGAATATCCCTTCAGTGATTGATTTCTCCGGGTATGCGGGGGATGACCTCGGCCCGAGCGAGAAGATAGAGAGTTGCGTGATGGATATGGGTGTCGGCGTGTTGCCGATCTCCACCGACCGTCAGGGAGAACTGGCCGTATCCAAGATTGAGGAATACCTCAAGATGATGGCCAACGGGGAGATGGCCGCCGTGGCAAACCGGACTGTCAGCATCGGCTGCCCGGGAAATTCGCATGGCCACAATCGTCAGGCTGTCACCTACGGCGAGTTTATCCAGGCTTACGCGAATACCACCAGCGGTGCACTGTTCCCTCATCAGAACGTGGTCATCTCCGATTATTCCAAGCCGGAAGCCAACCTGCTCTTCCGGGAAGAGATGGAGAAGGGCGTGTTATATTCGATCTATTATGGCCATGCAGGCCCGAGCGGTCTGACCGACCGTTTCTGGCAGACTCAGGATTTCATTAACCTCCGGAACCGCTATCTTGGCTTTATGCTCATGGCCGGTTGCGAGCTCTCGCTGACCGACATGGGGAATGCTTCGATCGGCGACCTCAGCGTCACGGACGCTCCCCGGGGCTTGATAGGGAGCATCGTCTCTACGCGCACAGTCTGGTCGGCACAGAATGAAACCTTTGCCCGCGAGTTTCTCAACCGCCTCTTCATGGATGAATCGGGCGTTACGCGCAAGATTTGTCCAACGATAGGGGAGGTCTATGCCCTGGCTAAGGGGCATACAGACAATAACAACGCCCTCTGCTTCTATCTTGTGGGCGACCCGGCTCTTCGCTTCCCGATAGCGTTGCAGGCTGCAACGGCCGCAGCCGCGCCCCGCGCATACGTGGAGGAAGAGGTGGTGACGGTCAGCGGGGATGCGCTCATTCCCAATAAATCCGATAAGAATCTTGGCGTCAACGGCAAGGTGATGGTAAGAATCTGCCGACCGATTGCAACCCATAGGACGCTTGAATACAGCGACCGAGGCGACGAGCTTTGGCTGACGTCGCCCGACACGGGCATCGATGTCGTCACGGCGATGGGCGAAGTCCGGGGCGGCAACTACAGCGTCAGCCTCACGCTGCCTGCGGAGGTGGCCAACTACCGTACGCTCCCCTCCGACACGGCCGCGCGACTTCCTATCCATGTCAGCATCTATGACCCTACGAATCGCTTGGCCTACGCCGCCTCGACCTCGATCGAACTGGCACGGCTTGGCGAACCGGCCGACCCGTCGGCAACGTTCGATGAGCAGGCTCCGGAAGTGGCCGTTTCCTACGACGATGTGATGGGGATGCTTAAGATTTCCGCCACGGACAATGTTGGCTTTGCGCCTGTCAATGGAGTCGATGTGCGCCTCGACGGCTCTCCCTTCCAGCTTTCTTTCGACTTAGCTGAGCCGGATTTGGTCTCCACTTGGGAGAGGACGGTGCCGATGCTCCGACTTGAAGAGGGCGACCATAGGGTAACGGCCCGCGTCACGGATGCAGCCGGGAATGTGTCGGAATATGGGATATGTGAATTCCGCGTTGGCCCTGCGCCATCATTGAGCCTCCGGAAGCTTTCCTCCGCTTCAATGGAAGAAATATGGTTCGGAGTGGAGGGCGCTTCGGCTGATGTTCCGCTCTGGCTGCGTGTCGTCGACGGCGACAACAATGAAGTCTATGTCGGCGAGGCCAGCGGTCTCGGGGCTTTATGCCCTACTGAGGGCTGGACCCCCGGCGACTACCGCGCCGCAATCTTTGAGGAAGGCGCCAACGGGGGACGCCGCCATTCCCCCTGGGTCTCCTTCAGCATAATCAGATAATGGCAATGATTTGTAAAGGCAATGTAATTGCCAAACCAGTAGGGACGCGATACATCGCGTCCTTTTTGTTGAATTGCGGTGTGCGTTTATTGCAGATAAAACCCTTGCGGCGTAATTTGCGTTTATCTTCTAAAAGACTTATTGAAAAATGGAAGATAAACAAATGGCTCCCGAGCAGGAAGCAATTGACCAGAACCTCGCTTCTGAAAGCGAGGTCAAGGATAACCAGGAGGGCGCAGAGCTGTCTGCCGTCCGGATTGAGAAAGAAGCGGAAGAACGGGTTGCGGAGGCTGTGGCCGACGAAACCGCCGTTCAGGATTACCTCGCCGAACGCGATGAAGACCATGAGGCTGCCGTCGCGGAAGCCGCGAAAGAGGCCGAAGAGACTGCCGAGATTGTGACAGCCGATGCCGAGGCCCCGGCCCGGGAATCTGTCACATTCGCCGATCTCGGCGTCGAGCAACGCCTGCTGGACGCCATCACGGAACTTGGTTTCGTCAACCCGATGCCGATCCAGGAGATGGTCATTCCTCATCTCCTTACGAAGGATGGCGACGTGATCGGTCTGGCGCAGACCGGCACAGGCAAGACCGCCGCGTTCGGTCTCCCCGTGATCCAGCGGATTGACGTTGCCCGCAACGTGCCGCAGGCCCTTATCATCGCGCCGACCCGCGAGCTCTGTCTCCAGATTGCGAGCGACTTGGCCGATTTTTCGAAGAATATCGACGGGCTTAAGATTCTGCCGGTATATGGCGGATCAAGTATTGAAAGCCAGATCCGTTCGCTGAAGAACGGGGTCCAGATCATTGTCGCAACGCCGGGCCGTCTGATCGACCTTATCAAGCGCGGCGTAGTCAAGCTGGAGGCTGTCCATACGGTCATCCTCGATGAAGCCGACGAGATGCTCAACATGGGCTTCCTCGACGATATCGACGAGATTCTCTCGCATGTTCCTGACGACAGGAAGATGCTGATGTTCTCGGCCACGATGCCGAAGGAGATTGCCGCCATTGCCAAGAAGTATATGCACGATCCCGTCGAGTTCGTCGCCGGTAACCGCAACGAAGGCTCGAAGAATGTCCGCCATATCTATTATCTTGTCAAGGCCCACGATAAGTATCTCGCCCTGAAGCGTGTCGTCGATAATTCTCCGAACATCTACGGAATTGTCTTCTGCCGCACAAAGAAGGAGACGCAGGAAATCGCCGACAAACTCGTGGCAGACGGATATAACGCCGACTGTCTGCACGGCGACCTGTCGCAGGCCCAGCGTGACCTCGCGATGAAGAAATTCCGAGATCATGTCACTCAGCTGCTGATCGCAACCGACGTGGCTGCCCGAGGATTGGATGTCGATGACCTGACTCACGTCATCAACTACGGTCTGCCGGAGGATGTGTCGGTCTATACCCACCGTTCAGGACGTACGGGCCGCGCAAACAAGACCGGCGTGTCGGTTGCCATCATCCATAGCCGCGAGAGGAACAAGATTCCGCAGATAGAGAAAATTATAAAGAAAGAATTTGAATATCGTAAAGTCCCGACTCCGGAGCATATCATCGAGAAGCAGCTTTATAACCTTGCCGACCGTCTGGAGCGTGTCGAGGTCAATGAGGCTGAGATCGGTAAATATATCAACGGCGTCAAGAAGAAATTGGAGTGGCTATCGGGAGAAGACCTGTTGAAGCGCGTCCTGTCGCTGGAATTCAACCGTTTGCTTGCTTATTACCGCGACATGCCGGACATCGACCTCAACGACACGCGCAAAGAGCGCGGCGCGAAAGGGGAGCGGTCGGCCCGCGCAAAAGGCGACAAAGATCGCCGGAGCGCAGAGTCAGGCTATGAGAGGCTGATGGTCAACATCGGCAAGGCATCCGGTTTCTTCCCCGGCAATCTGATGGAGCTTGTGAACCGCAACGTATCCGGTTCGAAGCCCGAGATCGGCCGAATCGACCTCATGCCGGGTTATACGCTGTTTGATGTCCGTAAGGGGGATGCGAAGAAGGTGCTCGACGCTCTGCGACATGCAGAATTCTTCGGCCAGAAGATACGCGCCGAGGTGGCCCGCGAAGATGCAGACTATGCCGGCGCGGAACCGGAATATACCTACTCCGGCCGTTTGGCAAAGAAGCACAAAGGGAAACCGGTGAAGGAGAAAAAATCGGCCAAGGGAAAGGGCAAGACTGACAAAAAGGGAAAATCCGGCAAAGAGAAGAAAACCGGAAAAGCGGAAAAAGCCACAAAATCGTCGCGCCCCGACTACAACGGCAACTACGACATCTTCATGAAAAAACACTAAAAAATAGAACCCCGGAGGGGTTAAACCATGGTTAGCCGAGGGCCCTTGCGGCCCTCGGAAACTAATTCACCATCTTACCCACGACCCCGGAGGGGTCGTACAATATGGTGGAACCCCTCCGGGGTTCTATTTGGAATAGTTCTTAATTCTTCCATGGGCCGCAAGGGCCCATGGCTAACCGTAGTGGAACCCCTCCGGGGTTCTTTTTTTTATCTTGCGGGTTGCAGACCCGCAAGGACTAAAAAGGACTAAAATGGGAATTTTTTTAATAAATTTTAGTCAAAATTTTGCAGTTTTAAATTATTGTTATAATTTTTCCTTCAACATAACACTTCGGAAATGATATATGCGGTTTCCCTATCGCGTGAGCGATGGGAAAAGTTTTATTTCCCGACCCAAGGATGTCGCCCCGGCTCCATCTCCACATAGATGACATTCCGGCGCTATCTTGACATAGAAGAGAGAAAACACTCAGACCCCGTCTCATAAAATTTCAGAGCTTCCGGGGTCGCTAGCTTGGAGGGATTTTTGACTTTGAGCGAAGGAGCATACCGGGGTATGCGACTGAGGGAAAGGTCAAAAAGCACCCAAGATAGCGAGACTGAAGTAACTTTCATGAATGAGGCTCTGAATTTAATGAGAAGGATTTTATATGAAAAAATAACTAAATTAAATAACAACCCCGAGCTAGGAAAAATTTCGTAAAAGATGTTTTCCCCTCCGGTTTCGGCCGGTGCTTTTCGCCAAGTCTCGTCGGTCGCGATGCCCGCATCGCTCCCTCCTCAACTTGCGAAAATCCCTCGTCCGAAACCGCCCCGGAAGCTCTGAAATTTTATGAGACGGGGTCTTAATTCACTAAAACTAAGGCTTATGAAGAAATTTACCTTATTCGCAGCTTCGGCTCTATTGACCCTGTCTGTTTCGGCAGCCTCTGTGAAGGTTGCTCCTCATCATGCAAAGGCTGAATCGCTCAAGAACCGCACGGAAAGAATGAGCGACAAGCAGGCCAACAAACTTCGCGCCCAGGGCAAGACCCTCATCGACGCAAGCAAAATCCGCAAGGCTCCTGCCAAGGAAGAAGAGCAGGAAGCGACCATCGTATCAAGCGCAATGGTTACTGAGCAGCCTGCAGGAACGCTTTCCACTTGGTCGCGCAACTGCGACAGCTATTGGACTTTCTGGGGTTTTCTCATCCATGAGCAGGTCGTTGGTTCCGCTCAGCAGATGGTTGATGGCGAAGATGGCAAACTCTGGCTCAACGGTATCCTTAGCCAGTGACCCCTCCCCGACAACTGGATGTATCTGGAGAAAAACGAGGATGACAGCTACACATATCCCGGTCCGCAGCTCGTCTATCAGGAGGAGTATATGGGCGATATCTACGACTACTACCTCGTGCCGTTCACACTCGGCGAGGATGAAGAAGGTTATGCAGTAACCACTCCCTGTCAGACTGTCAACTTCAATATGGTAGACGGCAAACTCGTTCAGGAAGTTACTGAAGATGAAGTATTGCTCGGTCTCTTTGAATATGACGCCGAGGAGGGTTTCTTGTGGACCGGTTACACTGACTGGAACATCGTCTTCGAACCGATGACTTCCGTAGCAGCAACCCTGCCTGAGGGCGTTGCAGCTGAGAAATGGGTTGCCGTCAGCGGTGACAGCGGTTATTTCACTGAAGTTGCCATCGACGGCGCCAAGATCTATGTCAAAGGTCTGGTATATGGCAATGACGAAGGCGTGGCTGTAGGCACGATCAACGGCGATGAAGTAACCTTCGCCGCCGGTCAGTTCCTCGGTGCAGACCCCTACGGATACTGGACATATCTTTATGGCGGCCAGATTGAAGAAGAATGGGATGATTATTGGGAGGAATATGTTTACGTAGCAGTCCTCGAAGGTGACCTCGTCTTTACTTACGACGCTGAAGCCAAGAAACTTGTCAATAAGAATGCCCTCATTGTCACGAACAATGCTTCCGAGAATCTTGAGGAGGTTGCAGTTTCCGGTTATATCGATCCCCTGACAATTGAGTATCAGGTCCGCAACCCGGAGGCCGCTCCCCAGGACCCCTATGGACTTGAATTCTATGATGAGATGGAAGAGTGGGGTTCCAACTCCTTCTATTTCTCAATTCCCGAATTTGACGTTGACGGTAATCTTCTCGAGCCGGAGAAACTTTTCTATCGTATCTATGTTGACGGCGAACCCTTCATCTTCTACAGCGATGAATATGTCGGCCTCCCCGAAGATGAAATGGAACTTATCAACTGCCAGTTCACCAATTACGAAGACATCTTTAGCTCCGGAGTTGACAAAGGTATCTACCTCTATTTCGAGGGCGCAGATACGCTCGGCGTACAGTCTGTCTACATCGACACTGTCGATGGCGAAGAAGTCAAGGCTGAAAGCAAGGTCGTTACAATCTCCACTAATGATGCTGTCCGTGGCGTAGAGGCTGAGGCTGCAAGCGTCGCAACCGAATGGTTCGACCTCCAGGGCCGTCGCATCGCAAACCCGGGCAAGGGCATCGGCATCCGCATCGACCTCAAGGCCGACGGCAGCCGCAAGGCAGTCAAAGTTGTCCGTTGATCGGTCAAGCTTTAACCAGCTATAATCTTTAATTGAAATTTATCCGGGAGATCGGAAAGATCATGAGATCGACCGTTCTCCCGGAATTTCTTAAATTGATTTAAATTGCTTTTATCCATCACGCTTATGAACAACATTACGAAATTAATGCTCGGCGGCGCGCTTATGCTTGCTGCCCTCCCCATGGCTGCCGAAGAATCCACCCGCGAGTTAAATTACACAGAGATTGGCGGGACTGTCAAATATTACGGCGACGCCAAGGCCCAGACCTATGATATCGCTATCCATATCAACAATCCCGCTTTGGCCGGAACGAAGGTTACGGCGCTCAGCATTCCTCTCCGAGAGGGAGCCACTATCTCCAACCCTCAGGGCTGGCTTTCGAGCGAACTTCTTGTCGACAGCAAGAAACTTAATGCCCCTGACATTGCAGTTGTCGATGCAGAACTCTCTGACAACAATGTCCTCAGCGTAACCTTCGATGAGCCTTATGTCATTCCTGCCGAAGGCGTATATGTTGGCTATTCGATCACTATCGCCAAGGCTACGGAAGCTGCCGACCAGTATCCGAACACATGCGGTAGCTCCAAGAGCACCGAAGGTTTGTATATCCATTCAACCCGTACGAACAAGAAATGGACTTCCATCGCCGAAACCTATGGCATGGCGAGCGCTCTGGAGGTGACTCTCGCAGGAGAGTTTGCTGAATATGCCGTCTCAGTTAGCGGCCTTTCGACGATCCGCACGGATGGCTCCTCCAATTCAGTCACGATTCCGCTGACTGTCACCAACCTCGGCGCCACGGAGGTCAACAGTCTGGAACTTTCCTACGCTTACGGCGATGAGGCTCCCGGGACGGTTGAGAGGACATTTGAGACTCCCATCAGCGCGAAATTCTGCGCAGAGAGCAAGATTGAGGTTTCGCTCCCGACTTGCTTCACCACCACCAAACTTCGTGTCAACGTGACGAAAGTCAACGGCCAGCCCAATGCGCTTGCCGACTCCTACGCTGAGGCTGATTATATCATGCTTGATTTCGTCCCGACGATGCGACCGCTGATGGAGGAATACACCGGTCTATGGTGCGGCTGGTGCCCCCGTGGCTGGGTTGCCATGGAGGAAATGAATGAGGAATTCCCCGAGGATTTCGTCTGCGTAAGCTATCATGACGGGGATATGATCCAGTTCCTTCGCAATTTCCCCAACCAGCCTTCCGGATACCCCACATCCTTCATGAACCGCAGCATCGAGGCTGACCCCTACTATGGAATTGCTGACGACGGCTTCGGAATGAGGGAGCTCTGGCTCGAACTTCGCCAGAACTATTGCCCGGCTGACATCGAGACTTCAATCGAGTGGGCTGATGGCGACACGAAAGACCTTGTCTGCAAATCTAAAGTCAAATTCGTCGAGGATGTAAACGGCGACAACTATCGCGTCCAGTATGTCGTCGTTGCCGACGGCTTCAAGAGCAAGATGGTCTATAACGAGGATGGCAGCCTGAACCGCGAAGAATCCGTGATCCTGAAGCAGAGCAACAACTATAACAGCTACTCTCCGCTTGATGACTCCGATCTGTGGTCGCTCATCTGCGGGGCCGGCGCGACACTGACGGATTTGGTCTACAATGACGTTGCGATGACTATGAGTCCCGTAGCCGGAGAGGCTGCTTTCCCGGCCGAGGTTGTCAAGAACAACGTTTACGAGAATGAGGTTCGTCTCAACTATTCCTCTATCAAGGGGGTTGAATCGGGCGTCAACGTACTTCCTGAAGATGGCAAGCTTCGCTGCGTGGCCGTGCTGCTGACGGCAGATGGCAAATTTGTCAACTGCAACAAGTCTTCAGCTATCGATGTTTCTGCTGTCCGCGAAGTGATGGCAGCCGGCATGGAATGCGTTTCGACTGAATGGTTCGACCTTCAGGGTCGCCGCGTTGAGAATCCCGCTTCCGGCATGTTCATCCGCATCGACCGCATGGCCGACGGCGCAATCCGCACAACCAAAGTCATCCGTTGATAAATTAAGTTGATAATAACGAAAAAACCGCGCCAATCCGATTGGCGCGGTTTTTTTGTGTGGACGCGATATGCCGAACCCCGGAGGGGTTCAACCATGGTTAACCACGGGCCCTTGAGGCCCGTGGGATAAAGAATAAATAAAATAACCAGAACCCCGGAGGGGTTCAACTATTCAGTACGACCCCTCCGGGGTCGTGGGAGAGGATTGGGTATCATTCCCGAGGGCCTCAAGGGCCCTCGGTTAACAATAGTGGAACCCCTCCGGGGTTCTGTGGACGCGATTTATCGCGTCCGTACTGGGGCAGAATTGTGAGTTAGGCTGATTTTTGCTATTTTTGTGGAAAATCCCGGTTATGAAATCAGATCTTTGCCGGTCCTCTTTGGTCAGGACCTTTGTCATATTCCTTTCTCTTTTCTCTTCCCTCTCCCCCTGGCGGGAGTCGGAAGCCGCGGCTGCAAAAGTTGCAGCCGACACTTTGACCATCCGCGAGGCTTTTGCCAATCTGCCCCTCGATGTCGTCGAGATTATCCCGCGCCGTATCCGCCTCGATATGCTCGATTATCTTGAGCATGGGGAAATGAAACCGGTCCGCAATTCGATGAACGGTATGTCATCCATTGTCGCCCCCGTTTCTGATTCTCTTCTTAACGTGGAAGTGACGGCCTCCTCCCATCTGACAATCCGCCTTCTTCCAGCGAAGAAGGGGAGTCTGGCAATGTGTATCTATACCCTCGGCAGCGACCGCCAGGCTCGCGATTCAGAGGTCCGCTTCTTTAACGGCGCCATGCAGATGCTGAAGACCTCCAAGTATTTCCCGACCCTCAAACTTGATGATTTCCTCGATCTGTCGCGCCTTTCGGACAAGGAGAAAAAGACGGTGAAGGCGATGGTGCCTTTCCCGACCGTGGAATATAATCTCGAACCGGGCTCCACTTCAATCCGTGTCCGTCTTTCTGTCGGCACATTCATGGGAGAGGAAGATTTCGACCGTCTGAAGCCTTACATGCGCGACCGTCGCCTGGTCTGGAACGGTTCGAAGTATATCCTCAGCCCCTCATATCTTCCGGCCACTCTCTTCCCCGAGCCGGCGCCAATTTTCTCTGAATGAGGGTGAAAAATTTCCCGCTTGATATTCCTGCGCTAAAGACCTCTTCGGCGTCTTGTCGAAACTGGCTTTGGATCGCGCTGACCGTCGGGGTTGTCCTCCTGCTGTCGCTGCCTGACATCTTTTTCGGCGTCGAATTGGGCGACACCGGTTTCTACATGACCTTCTACGAGAATTTCTTTTCCGCTCCGGAGTCGGTGGAGTATAATTATATGTACTGGTTCTCAGGTCTTGTCGGAAAAGGATGGTTAGCTATCTGGCCCGGCGGCGGATTGGTCTGGATGCGGTTCGGGGGCGCCTTATGCCTTGTCGGGATTGCCTTGGCTATGCGCTATTGCTGCGTGTCGCTTCTCGGAGGCCGAAATTCTGAATCTGTAGCGTTAGGGGCGGTGGTTCTCGTTGTCGGAGGTTATTTCCGCGGGGTCCATGTCTTAGGATACGATCTCGTGACCTGTCTGTTAGGAATCTGGGGAGCCGTGTTGACGGCCCGGGCTTTGATGAAAGGCAAATCTCTCCTTCCCGGCGCGTTCCTGCTCGGAATTAATGTCTTTACGCGGCTGACAAACCTTTGCGAGGTGATGATACTCGTCATTGTCCCCTTGGCTTACCGATTTATGACCGCCGGGAAATATCCTTCGCGTCTTGCGCTCCGCCGTTCGCTCGAATGGTTTGCGGGATGGCTGGCAGGAATCGCGTTCGTGGTGGTGCTGATTTTCTCTTTCGGCCAGTGGGAACTTATGATGTCGAATATCCATGACCTCGCCGGAATCGCCTCCGGCGCGACGGGGGAAACAACCCATAACCTCGAATATCTTCAACTGAAGAGCATGAAACTTTGGGGGAGCATTGTGAAAAGGACGCTAATCCTTCTTTGCTTCATGCTCCCGGCGATGTTTGCCTCGCGCAAAATGAAGGAGGGGAAAAGGAAACGTCAGATTGTAACGATCCTTTACCTGGGAGGCTTGGTTTGCTGGCTATTGCTCTCCCTGCTCCGCCAGGATGGCAGCACACTGTTGGCGACGGCATCCCTCGCGTTGGCCGGTTGCAGCTGCGCGCTGATCCAAAGACGATATAGTCGGGGGGCCGCTCTGGCGTGGAGCGCTGTTTTCCTCATGCGTCTGTTGCCAATGGGCTGCGACGGCATTCTGCTTGGCGTCGGGACTACGGCCCTGGCCCTGGCTGTAGCCGTGGCGGGATGGTGGGTCGCTTCCGCTTTCCGACGCGGACGTTGGGCTTTGTGGGGAGTGGCGCTGCTCTTCACCGGCGTCTGCGGAGCGAGGATGTGTGCCGGAGGGGCATATATGGATGACGGTCCGTTGACTGAAAAGACCGCCGTCCCAAACGTTGCCGGACTGGAAGGAGCCTATACGACGCCTCAAAGGGCCGCGGCATTGGAGGAGATTGTGGCCGATCTGAATCAGTCGGTCAGACCGGGGGAGAGAATTGTGATATATGGCGGCGCACCGGGTCTTTACTGGCTAACGGGCACGCAGCCCGCCTTCGGAAATTCATGGCCCGAACAATTGAGCGCCTCCCAATTGATGGTGAAAATGGACGGAATGGCTGCCGAGGGGGATTATCCGCCGGTGATTTTCCATGAATTTGACGCCCAGACCTACGGCGATTTCACTCCCGACCCCACTTATGGGCTCGGGGGAGGGGAGGAAACGCCCTATCATGTTGCGGAGAAGAATAAGCAGCTGCATGATTGGCTCCTCCGCAACGGTTACAGGCTGGAGAGAAGAAGCCGTTGGTTTTCTGTTTACACAAAAATTGATTAATTTTGTATAGCGTAACCGATTGGACGCGGTCAATTTTATGACGCGGGGCGCGGCGAGGCTATGTGGGAGAAAGTTACAAATTTTTTAAGAAGTAAGAAGCGTGAGCTTAGGATATCGGTGCTCTTCTTGGGAGTGTCGGTGCTTTTGGCCTGCGTGATTATCTTCGTGTGGCATGAATATATGACCACGCCTCCCTACGTCGACAGCGAGCGTTTCCCGATACGGGGAGTTGACGTATCGGCGCATAACGGAATGATGAATTTCGATGCGATGGCCGGCGACGGAATCGAATTCGCATGGATCAAGGCCTCGGAAGGGGTATCATTCCGCGATCCCAATTTTTCGCTCAATTATCAGAAGGCGGCCCATGCGGGGTTGAAGACGGGGGCTTATCATTTCTTCCGTTTCGACCGCGATGGCGTTGAGCAGGCACGCAATTTCGTCCGGGCCGTGGCCGGACGCAAGCTCGAACTCGGGCTGGCCATAGATGTCGAGGACACGGGGAATCCTGACGGCATACCGAAGGATTCGATTACGGCGCGTCTACGCGACATGATTGACTATCTTGTATTGGCCGGTGTCCGCCCCTTGCTTTATTCTAATCGCGCGGGATATGAAAAGTATCTTTACGATGAATTCCGCGACATGCCGCTCTGGGTATGCCAATTCACGGACAATTCCACTTCCGGCGACTGGCTCTATTGGCAATATAACCATCGCGGCCAGGTCGAAGGCGTCCATGGAGAGGTCGATCTCGATGTCTTTGCCGGCAGCCGGCAGGAATGGGAGTCGATGTTGCGCAATGTTCCACCAACCCTGTTGCTTCCCAGATGAGTCTGACGGAAATATCCATTGATCGTTATGAGGGAGAGAGGAAACTGCGGAAAGGATTCCTTGTCTCGGAGCGGCGCCTTGTGACCGAGGCGTTGATCTGGCTCGGCCTGCCGACTTTCCTTTTCCTTGCTTTCTGGTTGCGCCCGATAATTGCTATCCCTTCGGCCCTCCTTCTCGTCATCGCCCTTTTCCTGCGCATACGCCGCCCCGCTGCCGACTTTCATGCTTCCGGCTATCGGTCAATCCGAACCGATTGGCGCTATTGGATATGCCTCGCGGCGGTGGCGCTTATGGTGCTTTTCACCGGTATCGGTGGACTGGTCCCACAATTCGGAGGGGATCATATCTACCGGAATGCGTTGTTCTACGACCTTGTCCGGCGTCCTTGGCCTGTGACGTATGACCCCGTGATGGGAGATCCCGTAACGCTCTGTTACTATTTCGGGTTCTGGCTCCCCCCGGCTCTTGCGGGGAAACTGACAGGGTTGATTCTTCCGGGCGATATCGCGCAGGCTCTATACGCTTTCTGGGGAATGTGGATTTTCTTCCGTTTCCTCTTCAGCCGTTTTGGAGGGAGAGCGACATGGATTTCCCTGCTTGTTCCGATTGGATTCGCCGCTTTGGATCCCATTATTGCGATCCTTTCGACATGGCTTCTCCCGTTCAGGGTCAAATGGGAACTGGGTTATCTGGTCGATCTTGCATCGGAATATTATTCCCTTCCGTCGCTGAATGTCCTGCTTTTCTACGTATATAATCAGGGAATCGGCGCGTTGGTCGCTTTCATGCTGATTCGCCATGAGTGGAGACGCCCGAGGATGCTTCTGCTGATCTATTCGCTGATGCTCATTATGGCTCCCTATCCCGCCTTGGGATTGTTCCCGCTGATGACGCTTCATGTTTTGAGAAACATACGGGCCTTCCTGACTTGGGAGAATTTGTTTGGAATAGCAATAGCCATCATAATCGCGCTCTTTTTCTCCGGGAATGCTGCCCAGTCAGCTTCCGGGATGATTCCTCTGTCACTCGGGCCCCTGTTGCTGACATTGGTTATCTTCCTCTCGTTCTCCTATGGGGTCTGGCTTGTAGGACTCTGGCCCTGGCTCCGGAGAAACCTGTGGTTCTGGATGACGGCAGTGACGGCGATAATCGTTCCCATGTTCATGAGCTCCCCTAACCATCAGGACATAGGATTCCGGATAACGGTCCCGAGCATGATTGTGATGATGTTGGCAGCTATAATGGCATTCCGCTCCTGGCGCCATCTCCCCAAATGGAGAAAGATATGGCTCGGGGTGGTGTTTGCAATCGGGTGTTACACGCCCTTGCAGGTCTATTGTATCGTCGTCGATAGAAACATCCGTTATCTGGAAGGGGAGAAGCCTGCCAAGCTGATCTGGATGCTCGGAAAGCTGGATAATCCGGTCTATGACGACTGCCGCGTCAATTTCGTAATTGAGCGGGAAACATTCTTTACCCGTTACCTAATGCGGCGCGACACTATGGAGCCCGTCGCGCCCGAAACGTGCGTCTGCTCGGATCGCAACCATCAATAACCGGAGCCGATGATAGTTTTCCATCTCGTAGCCATCTCGGTTGTCGCGGTCTCCGTGCTTCTCGGATTCAGGAAAGGGTTGATCCGTCAGCTGCCTTCCCTGATCGGGCTCGCGTTCGCAATAGTGGCCACGCGTATCTTTCTCTTTCCTGTGGCCGGAGTGGTCGGTTCGATCTTTACCTCAGTGGCCGGGAAATGTTACGAGAATTTTTTCTGCACCACCATCGCCGCCGCGCTAATTTACTTTACGGTCTATACAGTCTTTCGGCGAATAACATCCTTTCTCGGCCGCGTCTTTGCCAAAAAGAAGGCAGGCATCCTCGACAATATCGGAGGAAGCCTGCTTATGCTGTTCAAGTGGGTTATGATGCTGTCGCTGGTCTACAACCTGCTTATGTGCTGGCAGCGAGATTCCGTCCTGCTGAAAGCCATGAAGAGCGACGACGGAAATGCGGTTGAGGAGGTGATGCTTGTAGCCCCCGCCGTGTTAGGAAGCGAATCGCCCGAGGAACTCAGGCATAGAATCCAGCTCGATGAGGCGCGGAGGATTTCCTGACAAATTGACATTTTGACAAATTGACAATCAAAAATTATTTGAGAGGCGGTTGTAGATCAGGGCGAGATGCGCATAAATCGATGTGTTGGCCATGACTATCCCTTCAGCCACCTTCACGCGATAGGGCGTGAAATTCCAGATGGCCGGTATTCCGGCGCTGACAGCCGTGTCGGCTGCTTCCTGGGCGGCCTCGGCCGGGACGGTCAGGATGGCGATCTCCACCGGCTCTTTTTCCTGAATCTCATATATCTCCTCCATGTCGCGGATCGGCACCCCGAGGTCGGTGCGGCTCGTCACGGCCGGGTCCACGTCATATCCCGCCGTTATCTCCAATCCATAATTGCGCAGACCTCCGTCGCGGAGCAATGCCTTTCCGAGGCTTCCGCAGCCGAGCACGCAGGCGCGATGGTTTGTGGCGAAGCCAAGGAATTCAGCAAGAGCCTTCGCGAGGGCCTCGACATCATATCCGATCCTTGTCTTCCCTTTCAATCCGAGGAAGGAAAGATCTTTTGCTATCTGGGACGCATCGACACTCAGCGCGCGGGAGATGCGCGTCGAGGAGACATTCTTTGTCCCTTTTGCGCGGAGAATGTCGACGTAGGCCAGATACCACGGCAGGCGTCTCAGCGTGGGTTCGGGGAGAATCGGAGGAACGGGCTGGGTTCTCATGGGGCAGT
The DNA here is from genome assembly GCA_964480745.1 of uncultured Sangeribacter sp. GTDB lineage: Bacteria > Bacteroidota > Bacteroidia > Bacteroidales > Muribaculaceae > Lepagella. The sequence continues at coordinate 21,998 of CAYZQA010000011.1, forward strand.
GACGGCTAATTTACGGGTCTTTGAGGTGTGGGTCCCTTCCTCGGTCGTGATGTTAGCGCGGTAAAGATAGATGCCGCGCGGAACGCGATGGCCCGAGCTGTCGCAGAGGTTCCATTCTGTCTGCAGTGTTCCTCCCTGGGAAGTGGCCAGACGCGAGTCGGAGGTCCAGACCGTGCGGCCGTTGAGGTCGAAGACTTCGATGACGCAATTCATAGCGGCGTTCGGACGGTCGGTGTCGATGATGAACTTGACTGAAGTGGTCGCCGGGTTCACGTCCGTTCCGAGATCGATGATCTCAGGCGTGACGGCTGCGCCAATCGAGAAGTTCAGCGTTGCCTGAGTCGGATTGTTGGCATTGTCCCATACGGTAAGCGTCAACGTGTGGGCTCCCGGCTCTATGTCCGAGAGGGGGTAGAGAAGCGTTCCGGCATGGCTGTCCTCGTTGTCGGGGGAATAATATGTGTCGAGGTCGGTGAAGAAGAGCGTGTTGTCAACATTGAGCGAAATCTTATGGCCCATTCCCGCATCGGAGAGGTTGATACCGCTCTTGTCGCTCATCCTCGCATAAAGCATCGGATTGGCCGCGACGATATCGCCATCCTCAAAGTTGGGGGTGTTGAGATAGAAGTATTCGATTGTCGGGCCTTCCGTGTCGTCGTCGCCCTCTTCGTCATATCCATAAACGTAGAGCTGTTGCGTCTCGCCGTTGGCTTCCTTGCCGCTGCCGTTCCATGCGTATCCGACAAGACGGGCCGGGGAATAATTGTCCTCGATGTCGGCGGGGACACGGAGATTCGCCGTCCAGCGTCCTTTTTCAACCTTGGCCGTCACCATGGCCAGACGTGTTGTCCGGTCGTTGTAGTCCGTGACATATCCATTGTTGTTGCCGAAAGTGGTTATCACTTTCTCTGCGTCATAGAGCTGGATATTGAGCGTGCCGTCAAAGGCCTCATCGATGTTGCCGTCAGGGAGACGGACTGTGCCGGAGACGGTATGCGCCGACAGAGCTTCCAGGATCGGAAGGTCCGACAGATCTGAGGAAAGTTCGGTGTCGTCGATTTTTTCGAAGCAGACGGTGCCGCTACCTCCCGGCATTCTGATTGCCGGATCGCCGAGAACGGCAAACCGGAGACAGTTGTCATCCTTTTTGGTGGTCTCGTTGGCTTTGTTGCGGTTCTTCCCGAGGCGTGCGGCATCTCCGAGAGTCAGAGGCATCCCGGATTCGTCGCGCATCGTGAAGTAGGGCGCGCCGGCTTTGTTCAGACGGCCATTCTGGGAGACATATACTGTGCGGGTGGCGGCATAGATGGCGATGGCGCCTCCCACGGGATTTAGCACCATGTGTTCCGCGCCGCTGACGTCATTTTCATCCCAATGGGCGAAACGGCATGTGTAGCCCCCGATGATGGAGTAGTTCGTGTTCCGGAGGTTGACGATGTCGGTCCATGTCAACAGATGCTCGTGACCCCAGCCGGAAGGGGAGCCGTGGCCGATATAATCGATGAAGGCCGTTCCCTCCGAAAGAGCCTGGAGAAGTCGGGCTGTGGCAGCGGGATAAGTGTTGCCGAGCGAAGTGACCTCCAAGGGGTAGGAGTCAAGATAAAGGCGGTCGACGACTGTTCCGGCTCCGAGAGGGGTGCTCTCCCATCCGTTCACAACGTCCTGGGCCTGCTTGAGATGGTCGTTCGAGTCGCCGTCGTCGGCGATAACCATCCAGCGGTTACGCCAGGGGCCGTAGGAGGGATTGAGAATATAGCTTTCCAGCTTGTCGGCAGCCGTGTTGGCTTCGGCTGCGGATGTGCAGGGAAATCGTCCGATAGAGAGGGAGAGGTAGGAGCCGGCGTAGGCGGTCGATGTCGCCTCCGAATCCTCCAGGAAGCCGATATAGTCATCCATGGAGTAGGATGCGGTCTCCGAAAAACCGCCGGGGCTTTGCCAGATGGGGAGGGGAACAAAGCCGGCTGCCTGCGCCTCGGCCGTGATGAGGCGATGGTCATGGGAGGGTTTTCCCATCAGGAGGCAATGCTTGAGCGTGCGTTCCCCGGGACGGTCATACCATCTTTTGAGCATCTTGCGGAAGGCCGTCACATCGGCGCCTCCCGATCCGAATTCATTGTAAATCTTGGAAGCCTCGATCACATGGACCTTGAAGCCGTCGGCCTGCTCATGCAAGGCGGCAATCCGGCGCGCTCCATCGGCATATTCCGGGAGCGTGATGATGACCATGTCGGGAGTCTCCAGCCCATGAAGATCCTGGTTGGCAATCTTTCCGGAGACCGTTGCGCTCCTCGTAATCGCCGAGGGGTCGAAAGCCACAAATTCATGGTAGCCCGCTTCGGTAACAGTAAAGGTGGCCTTGTCGCCGTCGAGCTTGAAGTCGACCATGGCGGGATTGGCAATGTCGGTCACATCATAAATACGCGTCGAGGAGCTGCAGCCCGAGATTTCGTAGCTGGCGCCGGGGCTGACATTGTCATGGAAGAGGAGTTCGCCCCCCTTCATTTTGAGAAGGCGGTCGTAGAAGACTTCGATATAGTCGAGGCGGGCATTGTAGAGGACGCCTTCGGGCGTGTAGGTGATTCCCAGGTCAAGGCGATTCCCCGCATCCTGAATGGTCTTAGTCAGGTTGCTCGACATCTGGATGAACATTTCTCCGGCCTGACCGGAGATGTAGACTTTCGTGATGCGGTCGTTTGCCTCCTGTTCGAGAGGTTTGCGGTTGGCGGTGAAGGTCAGCTTGCTGTCGCCCGTGGCCTTTGCCCCGAATTCAACGCGGGCGTAAACGTCCGCCCCGGTGTTGTCGGGAAGATCGAACGAGAAGGTCTGCGTCCGGCTTGAGCGGAAATCCTCACCGTAGAATCTTCTTCCCGTGAGGCCGGGGCTTGCGAGTTCTTTCTCGTGAACAAGATGCTCAGTGAACGAGCGTTTTACGTTCGCGGATGTTCCCGGAGAATGAATGCGCGAAAAGTCGGCTGCCGGAAGATCGCTGCGGTCGGTCAGGAAGTAGAAGCTGCGGGAAGAGTAGGTGTTCAGCTCATGCGCATAGGGACGTTTCCCCGTCCCGTCGTTGGTCGCGCTCCAGACGTTGCAGTCAGTGGCGAAGAAGATGATTCCCTTGTCGGTCACAACCACGGGCTGCTCGGGAAGATCGTAGACGGCTGAGGCTGAAATATCCTCCGGGAGGGGTCGGCCCCCATATCCGAACACGCGCACTTTCGCCGGATCTTGAAATCCGAGCGAACGCAGGTCGGCGTTGGAGATAAGATGCATCCCGGCTTCGGAGACGCTGACTTTTGCCCAGTTCCCTTCCGCAAGGACGGAATGGTCCTTATAATGGTCGGCGGGAAGGGCATGTGCCGGCATTCCTACGCCGCCAATGGCGAGGATGAGCATTATCAGGGGGAGGATATATTGAATCGTAGAGTATCGTTTCACGCTTGGCTTCATAAAGGAGTGTTGTCCGCTTGATTGATAATAGAAAACGGATAAGGAGAAAGCATTAATCTCCTTATCCGTAAACGATTTTTCGGGGTTAATATTGTGTTATTTTCCTGCGGTTATCCCTGTGGAGTTTTCTTTTGGAGCAGCGCGACGGCCATTGAGGAAATCCCTTCGCCGCGGCCTTCGAATCCGAGGCGTTCTGTGGTTGTCGCCTTTATGGAAATCCGGTCGGGATCCGAACCGGTGACACGGGCTATTTCTTCGCGCATGGCGGGGATGTATGAGGCGAGTTTGGGCCGCTGGGCGATTATCGTAATGTCGGCATTCCCGAGCTCATAGCCTTTTTCGTGGATCAGCTCCATGCAGCGGCTAAGGAGAATGCGGCTGTCGATTCCTTCGAATTTGTCGGATGTGTCGGGGAAATGTTTCCCGATGTCCCCGAGGGCGAGCGCGCCGAGGAGTGCGTCGCAAAGCGCATGGATTGCGACATCGGCATCGCTGTGTCCGAGCAACCCTAACTCATAGGGGATCTCTACTCCACATAATACCAGCCTTCGGCCTTCGGCCAGCCGGTGAACATCATATCCTTGTCCAATTCTAAACATAACAATTTGGATTAAGAGAGCATATCGACCGCGCGATGCAAGGCCGATATGAACATGTCGACTTCCTCCTCCGTGTTGTAGACGCCGAACGAGGCGCGCACTGTTCCCGGCACGCCGAGTCGCTCCATCAGCGGCTGTGCGCAATGATGGCCCGTCCGCACTGCAATTCCCTGACGGTCAAGCATCAGGCCGAGGTCATAATTATGTATCTCCCCGACATTGAAAGAGATAACGGCTTCTTTGTCGGGAGTAGTCCCGTAGATTTTCATGCCCGGGATACGCTCCATCTCCTCTGTGGCTTTCCGAAGCAACATTTGTTCCTGCCCGGCGATCGCCGCCCATCCCGTGTTTCGTATGAAATCGATGGCTTTCGAGAAGGCCGCGATCCCTACGAAATCCGGCGTACCGGCCTCGAATTTGAAGGGGAGGTCGGCGTAGGTGGTATGCTCAAAGGTGACATGCTTGATCATTTCCCCTCCCCCTTGATAGGGAGGCATCTCTTCGAGCAATTCCTTGCGTCCATAAAGGACCCCGATTCCGGTAGGGCCATACATCTTATGCGATGAGAAGACGTAGAAGTCGCATCCGATTTCGCGGACATCCACGGGGACGTGGGGAACGGCCTGCGCTCCGTCAACCAATACCGTGACCCCATGCCGATGGGCTATTTCGGTCATTTCCCGGACAGGATTGACCGTTCCCAACACGTTGCTGACATGGCAGAAGGCTGCCATGCGCGTCCGGTCGTTAAACAATTGGCGGTATGCTTCGAGGTCGAGACTCCCGTCATCGTGCATGGGGACGACGCGTATCTTCACGTCCGCGTGGCGCCGGAGAAGCTGCCAGGGGACGATGTTGGCATGATGCTCCATGACGGTAAGTATGATCTCGTCGCCATCCCGGAAGCCCCCTCCGAAACTGGAGGCCACGAGATTGATCGCCTCGGTTGTCCCGCGAGTGAAGATCACTTCCTCGACGGATTCGGCATTTATGAAGGCGCGGACATGCTCGCGAGTCTCTTCCTGAAGTTTTGTCGCCTCCTGCGACAGGAGATGAACTCCGCGATGGACATTCGCCTTATGGCTGACATACATCTCGCGAACTGCCTCGACAACCTCCCGGGGCGTCTGGGAAGTGGCCGTGTTGTCCAGATATACGAGCGGGCGTTCCCCGTAGGTCTTGCGGTCCAAGATGGGGAATTCTGCCCTTATCCGTTCTATTTCTTCCTTTGTGGGAATATTACTGGTCATGGCAGTCGGAATAGTGACAAGCCGAACGCGTGCCGGCGAATCGTTGCTCAACGAGGGAATGGAGACGGTCGCGCAACGCGGGGATGGCAACTGCGTCGATGACATCGGCCATGAAGGCTTGTTTCAGGAGGAGAGTTGCTGTGGCTTCGTCGAGTCCTCGCGTACGCATGTAGAATAGCTGCAGGGGATCGAGCTGACCGACTGCCGAGCCATGCGAACATTTGACGTCGTCGTTATAGATTTCAAGCTGAGGCTTCGAGTTGACCCTCGCTTCCGCCGAACCGACAAGGTTGCGGTTTGACTGATATGCCTCCGTCTTTACCGCTCCGTGAGCCACGTGGATACGGCCCGTGAAGTCGGCTACGGCTTTCTCATCGACTGAGAATTTAAAGAGCTCATTGCTATGACAACGCGGCACGCTGTGGTCAATTCTTGAATAAACGGAGATGTTGCGTGAACGGTCGCCAATTCCAAGGCCGAGAAGGTGGAGTTCCGCGCCTTCCCCTTCAAATCGGCAATCGAATTCGTTGCGGGTCTGGCCGTTATAGAAGGTCAGGGAGTCTACAGTCACGCGGCTATTGGCTTGCTGCCTGACGTAGAGAGTATTCAGCCGCGATGTTTCCTCCGTCGATTCCTCCATCTCGTAATAATCGAGGTGGGCATTTTCCCCTACGAAAAGTTCCGCAACACCCAAATCCATGAATCTTATGTCGCGGGTCCGCGTATGGTTGCAGATAAGCACTTTGGCTTCCGCGCCTTCTTCCAGGACGATAAGAATCCGGCGCACAGCCATGAGTGGCATTCCGGCGGCCAGGACGTTGACAATCTGGATCGGGCGTTCGAGACGCACGCCTTTACGCAGACGGATGCAAATGCCGTCGCGCATCAGGAGCGTGTCAAGGTCGGCAATAGGATTTCCCAAGCCGGCTGCTTTGCCATACCATTTTTCGATAAACTCCGGGTCGCGTCGCGCCATCTCGCGCAGCGTGACGACTTCCGCTCCCTCGGGGAGTTCCGATTTCAGGGAGGCGGGGATACGGACCGTGTCGTTTTCTACGGTGATAAGAGTCGCGCCGATATTCGGAACGCCGCATCGTAGCGAGCAGGCCGCTTCAACATCCATGGGGATGTTGGCGAGGTTCAGACCGTAATCGGGGCTGAGCATCTCGGCCATGTCCGTGTCCTCATAATTCTCGCTCCCTTTCTTAGGCAGGGGATGGGAGGCAAGCTCGCGGGCAGCCTCGCCACGGAGGCGGTTGAGAGGCCCTTCGGAGTTCGATTCTATCAAGGGGCGATGCTCCTCGTAGAGGTCAAGATATTGTCTGAGCGCTTCCATCGTCACGCCTCCTTCCCTTCCTCTTCGCCATCTATGCGGCGACGGATCCAGTCGTAGCCCCTTTCCTCAAGTTCAAGGGCAAGCTCCGGCCCACCGGTCATTACGATTTTTCCTTTGTAAAGGATATGGACGAAATCGGGCTTTATGTAATCGAGCAGGCGCTGGTAGTGGGTGATGACGATGGTGGCGTTCTTCTCTGATTTCAGTTTGTTGACGCCCTCGGCGACAATGCGCAGCGCGTCGATGTCCAAGCCGGAGTCGGTCTCATCGAGGATGGAGAGGCGCGGTTCGAGCACAGCCATCTGGAAAATTTCGTTACGCTTCTTTTCTCCGCCGGAGAAGCCTTCGTTGACCGAGCGGGAGGCAAGCTTTGTGTCGAGTTCGACGACAGCACGCTTCTCGCGCATCATCTTCAGGAAGTCAGTGGCGCTCATCGGAGGCTCATGGAAATATTCGCGCTTGGCATTGATTGCCGCCCGCATGAAATTGACCATCGATACGCCGGGGATTTCTACCGGATATTGGAAGCCGAGGAAGACTCCTTCATGGCTTCTGACCTCAGGAGGCATCGCCAGCAGGTCCTTGCCGTAGAATTCCACTTCCCCTCCCGTCACGTTATAGGCCGGGTTGCCGGCGAGCACCATGGAGAGCGTGGATTTTCCCGCTCCATTCGGGCCCATCACGGCATGAACTTCTCCGGGGCGCACCTCAAGGTTGACCCCTTTCAATATCTCTTTGCCGTTGATTTCGGCATGCAAATCTTTTACTTTTAGCATTGTCAGCAGTTTTTTCGGCTTGACTATCTTGCAGGGATAAAGTAGCCGCTATTTCTTTTTAGCCGGAGCAGGCTCGTCGGCAAACCGGTTGGGGAAGGAGAAATGTTCCCTCGGCCTGACCATGGCAACTATCACGAGAACGATGCCCAGCACTATAAATGGAATGCTTAACATCTGTCCGAGGTTCATTCCATATTGTTCAATCATCTCATATTCCTTCCCGACCTGGACGTTTTTCACATATTCGATAAAGAACCGGGGCACGAAGATCCCGAGAAAGAACACTCCCGTGATCAGCCAGGGGCGTTCCTCAGCGTTGCGCTTCCAATACATCCACATCAGCAGAGCGAAAAGAAGGAAGTAGCATGACGCTTCATAAATCTGGGTCGGATGGGCCGGGACAGTCTCGCCGTTGCGGACAAAGACAAAACCCCAGGGAAGGTCGGTCGGTCCGCCATAGATCTCACTGTTCATCAGGTTTCCGAGGCGAATCAACCCTCCGACGAGGGCGATCGCCACGACCACCTTGTCGAACACCCACGAGGCCGGTTTCTTGGAGACGAACCAGCTGAACAGGAAGAGAGCAATGATAATGGCTATGGTCCCTCCATGACTTGCAAGACCCCCCTCCCATACCTTGAAGATGTCGGCGGGATGCTGGGAATAGTAGTCCCATTCGTAGAAGAAGACGTGCCCGAGGCGCGCGCCAACTATCGTGGCGATGACGATATAAGCCAAGAGGATGCCGAGCCAGCGTTCGGGCGCCCCTTCATGCTTGAACATCCTTGCCACAATCGAATAGCCGATGGCGAATCCAACGGCAAACGCCAACCCATACCATCTCACGGCCAACGGGCCGAATGAGAACAGCACAGGGTCGGCGTTCCAGTAGATAATATCTAACATTCCTGTTTCAGAGGTTCTAATTTATATTCTCCCGCAAGGGATGAGATAGTCCCCGGAGAAGGATCCATGAAAGGAACCTTCCCGGGGATGTTGACTAATCAAAGGGCGCTGACGATCTCCGCCGTGTCTTTGGCAATCATCATTTCCTCGTCGGTCGGGATGACGACGACCTTCACCTTCGAGTCGGGCGTCGAGATCTCTATTTCCTCGCCGCGGACCTTGTTGGCCTCCTTGTCGAGCGTGATTCCGAGGAAGGAAAGCTGCTCGACGAGTTTGGCGCGCGTTCCGGTCTGGTTTTCACCGACGCCGCCTGTGAAGACGATGACATCGACGCCTCCGAGCACAGCCGTGTAGGCCCCGATATATTTCAGGATACGATATTCATACATATCCATGGCGAGTTTCGCGCGTTCGTCTCCCTTTTCGATACCGGCCTCGATGTCGCGCATGTCGTTGGAGATTCCGGAAACTCCGAGAACGCCGCTCTCCTTGTTGATCATCTTCTGGATTGCGGCGGCATCCTTGCCGGTGCGCTCCATGATGTAAGTCAGCGCGCCCGTGTCGACATCGCCGACACGCGTGCCCATCATCAGCCCTTCGGTCGGGGTGAGACCCATCGAGGTGTCGACGCTCTTTCCGTCGCGGATGGCTGTGATCGAGCCGCCGTTGCCGATATGGCAGGTGATGATGCGGCTCTTGTCGTAGTCAAGGCCAAGGAACTCGCAGGCGCGACGCGACACGTAGCGGTGGCTTGTGCCATGGAAACCGTAGCGACGCACGCCATATTTCTCATACATCTCGTAGGGGAGGGCATACATGTATGCCTTCGCGGGCATTGTCTGATGGAAAGCCGTGTCAAAGACGCCAACCTGCGGAACGCCCGGAAGCAATTCCTGCATGGCCTCGATGCCGATGATGTTGGCGGGATTGTGAAGAGGAGCGACGGGATAACATTCCTTTACGCGCTCGACAACCTCGGGCGTGATAAGCACGGATTTGTTGAAATATTCCATACCGTGGACCACACGGTGACCAACGGCCTGGATCTCATCAAGGCTCTTGATGACGCCGTAATTGGGATCGGTCAGAACTTTGAACACCTGGCGGATAGCCTCCTTATGGTCGGGCATGGAAACCTTGATGGTTTCTTTAACGCCGTCAGGACGCTTGAATTTGATGAAGGAATCGGGGAGACCGATTTTCTCCACGCCCCCTTCGGCGAGCACCTGCTTCGTGTCGCTTTCGATAAGTTTATATTTTACGGAGCTGGATCCGTTGTTGAGAACAAGAATCTTCATTTCTGCCTGTTTCGTTTAGTGTGAGAAATCAGTCTTCGATTGCCTGGTTGCAGGTCACGATGATGGTGTTGTAGATGTCGTCTACCGTTGCTCCTCGTGAAAGGTCGTTGACGGGAGCGGCGAGGCCCTGGAGAATCGGGCCGACGGCGCCGGCGCCGGCGAGACGCTGCACGAGCTTGTAGGCGATGTTTCCGGTCTCAAGCGAGGGGAAGATGAGCGTGTTGGCGTGTCCGGCAACAGGGCTTCCCGGGGCTTTCATCGCGCCGACCGACTTGACAATGGCGGCATCGCTCTGAAGCTCGCCGTCTATCTTGAGCTCGGGATCCATTTCGTGGGCCAGCTCCGTGGCGCGGATAACCTTGTCTACACGCTCATGGCTTGCGGAGCCTTTCGTCGAGAAGGACAGCATGGCCACAACCGGGTCGAGTCCGGCGATGTTGCGCGTCGTCTGGGCGGTCGAGATTGCAATCTGGGCAAGTTCCTCAGCAGTCGGGTCGGGAACCACGGCGCAGTCAGCGAAAATCAACATGCCGTCCTCGCCAAACTGACTGCCGGCGGGAAGAAGCATGATGAACGCGCCGCTCACAACGGAGATTCCGGGTTTCGTCTTGAGCACCTGGAAAGCTGCACGGAGCACATGCGAAGTCGGGCTCAGCGCGCCTGCAACCATTGCGTCGGCATCGCCTGCCTTGATCATCAGGCAGCCGAGATATAGAGGATTGAGGGCAGTCTGGCGCGCTTCCTCGATCGTTACTCCCTTTTTCTTGCGGAGTTCCTTGAAAAGAACAGCATATTTTTCGTTGACAGCCGGATCTAAGGGGGAGATGAAGGTGGCCTTCTGTATGTTTTCAAGGCCGAGACCGATTGCACGTTCCTTTACTTCTTTCTCATCCCCGATGAAGATGACATTTGCTATTCCGTCTGCTATCACGCGGTCGGCAGCCTGAAGCGTGCGGGGTTCCGTAGATTCGGGGAGCACGAGCCGGCGGGGATTGGCCTGCGCCCTCTTGGTAAGTCTTTCAAAGAGTGACATTGTTTTTCATGTTTTATCAACGGGCTTCTTACTCCGCTTCGGCTTCGCGGCCCGTTGCGGTTTCGGTTATCTCAACGGTCGTTTCGCTGTCCGCTTCGGCTTCGCGGCCCGTTGCGGTTTCATTATTTGCAAAAATACTAAAAATCCCGGCCAACGCCAAATAATTTTTGGCCGCTTCCCGCATCTCCTTTTCGAGACGACGCAGGTAGGGATGCGCTATCAGATATATCGGCAATCCGATGGGGAAGAACCACATTGCAATCCGTCTCAAGGCCTTGCGCCGCGTCGGGCTGTAGATTGCTATCGGGCGAATTGCCGGCATCTTGTTCAGTTTGTCGATGACTTTGATGTCCGGGGAGTCGCCGAGATATTCGACTGTCTCGTCAATCATAGCCCCGATCTCGGCTATCCTCTTCATGGAATAGCCCTTCTTCCAGTAGGCCACATATCCTTCCGGCTTCGGATGTTTCCGGAGCCATTCCTCGACCATGGAGGCGCCGTGAAGAACCATCCCGGCTGTCACTTCCGGATCAAGGTCATTGATTATCACTTTCTTCAAGGCAACCAGACGTTTCTCCGGCAGACCGAATATCTTGCGGATTGCGGCTAAATAAAGGTCGGGGTTGAAGACTGAGGAGTCGTTCATGGCCTTGTATGTGACCAGAACGCCCAGCGGTATGAGGACAAACGTGGAGAGCCAGATACCGACCCAGACCACAATATGGCCGTCGCGCGCCATCTTGAAGCCCGTGTTGTCAATGATATAATAGAAGATGAAGATGAAGACGGAGATGACCATCGGCATTCCGAGGCCTCCCTTGCGGATGATGGCCCCCAATGGCGCTCCGATGAAGAGGAAGATCAGACACGCCACGGAGAGAGTGAATTTCTTTATCAGCTCTATTTCATGGCGGCGGATGCGGAATTTCTCGTCTGCAACGCGGATCGACTGAAATTCCATTTCCTGCGATCGGTTGCGGTTGATGTTGAGCGCGGCCGTGTAGACAGTCTCTATCCCCTGCGGATTAAGCTGGCTTAAGAGGGAGTCCAGATCGACTTTCATCGCCGGCTTCTCCTCCGATTCTTTTTTCCTGTCGGGATTGGCCGAGGTCCGCAGGCTCCCTATGTCGCCGGCGGATGAGGCCCCGTTCGCCCGGGATATGAGGATAGGGAAGGCGGCATGTTGGAATCCGGGGCGCCGGTCATTCCCGATAGAGTCGACAAGCGTGTTGATGGAGTCTATCGTCTGCTGGAGCTCGACGATGTTTTTGCCGACATACTGGTTTCGCATCCCTCCTTCGTCAAGGCGGTTGAAGTTGTTGTCGAATGAGATCAGCACTTCCTTATCGACAAACGATTCGCGACGGAAGGGAATGTTTCGGTCGCCTGTCCGTTGTTCGCGCAGGTTCTCAAACTGTTCCCCCGTGAAGAGATGAAGATAGAGATAGCGCATATCCTTTGTGAAGGCCAGCCGGGCGGAGTCGGCCATAAGGATTGTGGCGTTGTCGCCGCCGCGCTTCACATCATATATCATCACGTCATACAGCATACCCGTCTCGCGGTTCTTATGCTTGACGTAGAGGTTATAGCCCGGTATCTGGTCGTAGAACGTTCCCTCCGGAATCTCAAGCTCTGGAGATTTCTGGCGGGCGGAGAATAGCAGGGTCCACATTTTCACCTGCGCCCTCGGCAGGACATCATTCTGGAAGAAGAAAGCCCCGATCGATATGGCCGATATAAGGACAATCAGCGGCGCCATGGTCTGGATCAACGGTATGCCGGATGCCTTTATCGCCGTCAGCTCGGAGCGTTCCCCGAGATTGCCGAAGGTCATGAGCGAGGCGAGCAGGATGGCGAGGGGAAGGGCCATCGGGACCATCGACACGGCGGCGTAGAAGAAGAGCTCCGCAAGGATTCCGATTGAAAGCCCTTTCCCCACGATGTCGCTCATGTAGAGCCATAGGAACTGCATGAGCACAATGAAGAGCACGATGAAAAATGTCATCGCGAAGAGGGGGAGGAAGCTTTTGAGGATAAACCAATAGAGTTTCTTCACGGCTGCAAAATTAACTAAAATTGATGACCGCGCAAAAAATGGGGGATAAGACCGTGTCTCTTAACTGAGGCCAATAAAAAAATCCCCCGCGACTGTGAGCCGCGGGGAATTGCTGAAAATATAGGATAATTTAAGACTTTATCTTAGTCGGGGCCTTATTTGACGAGGACGCGGGCTGTGAAGACCTTGCCGTTCTCAAGAACCTTGCGGACGATGTAGACGCCGCCGGCGAGGTTGGCGTTGCGTACGCGCTGGCCATTGAGGTTGTAGAGGTCAAGGTCTGCGCTGCCGTTGACGAATACCATGCCGCCTTCGATACGGAGGCTTGCATTGACAGTGTCGGCTTCGATTCCTTCTACGCCGATGTATTCATCGGGGGAAGTCGTGAATACGCGGCAGACGTCAGTGTTGACAACGCGACCTGTGCGGGCATCGATGAGGGCTACGACAAAGTGCATGTTGTCTGTGTCGCGGACAGATTCCGGAACGGGAACGCCACCCTCAGATTCATACTCGACATCAGCCTTGACGGTCTTCGGCACGCGGCCGTCGACTCCCATGAAACCGCCATGGACACCACGGGCTACATTGTTGTAGGTCCATGCAACCTTACCTTCCTGGGCAGTCCACCATCCAAGGAGCTTGGAGTTGATGCCGGAATAGTAGTTGGTCTGGGTGCCTCCGAGACCATCCTCTAAGATTGCTGTGAAGACGTAGTAGGGGACGTTATCCTGGTTGAGTGCGAATCGGACAGTTGTCGGGACTTTTACCACCTCGTTGCCTTGGTAGTAGACAACATCTCCAATCTTTATTTCTGCCTCTGTGCCCTGCTGGAGCTCGTTGAGGACCTGATCGAGGAATGTGACGTCACCCGTGAGTGAGGTGAGGCTATAGTCGATCTCATCCTGACCCGGCATGATGCTCTCGGGGTTGTAGAGGGGCTGATAAACTTCGCCGCTGCGGTTGATGCGTCCCTTGGGATAAGCGCCGAGGGCGAGGAACTGGTCATATTCTACAAATGCGAGGCGGTCATCATTGTGGACAGATATGATGGCAACATTGTCGGGAAGAGTCTCTTCGAGATATTCGATTGCAACCTCACCACCGGGGCAGTTGCCACACCACATACCTGTGCCTTCCTCAACGAGGACACGTTTCTGAACATCAAATGCGTAGTCCTTGACGCTGCCTGTGAAGTCCTGAGTGGTGCTTCCGAGCGTGACTGTAACCTTATACTGGTTGTCGGCGCCGACAGTAAGGGGAAGTTCCTCGGGGAATGTGAACTCATACGTGGAGCCTTCCTTAAGGTTGAGGCCGCTTGCGCTGTAGTTGCTCTTGAAGGAGCCTGCGGAAAGAGTAGCGGAGATCGAGTTGAAGGTAACAGCATTGTTGATCGATACGCCGGCCTTGACCGGAATGGAGGTCTTGGCCGTAACCTCATCCGTAGTCGAATTGATGAGCGTAAAGTCGCCGCGGAATTCAACGCCAACGTTGTTGAGGAGAATCATGCTCTGGTTCTCGTTCTGGTTGGCGAAGGCGATATAGACCTTCTTGCCTGCGTATTTGGCGAGCGGGAATTCATAATCCTTCCAGTTGCCTTCGAGGATTCCGTCGGGAGTCGGGGTCATCGTGACGGAGGCGATCTTCTCGGCCTCGTTCTTCATGCGCTTGGCTGCTGCGTCATCGAGGGAGTTGAGGACCTCATCATTTTCCCATACGTAAATGTCAAGGACGTCAGTCTTTCCCTTCGTATAGCTCTGACCCTGGAATTTGAGGAAGAACTTATCGTTGAGAAGGGTCAGCTGGGGAGTGGCCATCCAGTCGTCGGAACGGCCTCCGTTGGCATACATCGAGTGGGAAGCTGCGACATAGTCGAGAGAAGCTTCTGAGTCGCGGACGGAGAAGTTCCAGGGAGTGTTGTCAGCATCGAAGCCGACAGACTGCATGAAATCGTTCGGAGTCCGATGGTCGCCTTCATAAAGGAGAAGGTTGTTGACGCTCGAACCGGGATCGTCGAAGTCATCGAAGAAGACGTAGTTGCCTACCATCTGCGGTTTCTTCTCGTAAGTTCCGATATAATGGATTTCGAAGGCTTCGCTGAGACCGGCCTTTCCGAGGTCGGAAACGAGACCTGCGGGCACCTTGACCGTATACTTCATATCCTTCGACAGGTTGCGGGAAGCAGCCGGGTAGAGGATAAGAGTCTTGCCTGAAGCCTCGGCCAGAAGAGAAGTGACGGGAGTGGTCTTTTCCCCTTCATAGAGCTGGGCGAATACGGCAGTGCTGGCGATGAGTTCGCTGTCGAATGTGACGCGGATCGGGTTGTTGTAGCTGAGTTCCATCACGTATGCGCCTTCAGCAGGGCTGAACGCGACGGGCTGGACAGCTTCTGTGCCGCGGCCGTTATAGCTGAACGTGATTTCATTGTTGCCCATTTGCGTGCCGGGAACGACGAACGATCCTGCGGGGAGGGTGATGGTGTAGGTTTCTCCCTTCTCCATCGTTATGCCCGGGAACGTGATTGAATAAAGGACATTCTGTCCGGAAAGGGAGTTGAACTCAGTGGTCTCTGCAAGACGGTTCCCCTTGGAGTCCGTGACGTATGCCATGGCGCCGTTGACGGGAACTGCCTCGTAGCTGAAACGGATCTGAACTTCCTTGAGGTTGGAGAAAGTGGAGCCGGCGGCGGGGGAGACGGCATACTGGTCGAGGAGAGAAACGCCTTCGACGAGCTGGTCGAATGTGACGGGAAGAGTGATCGAATAGACGTCGTCGCGCATGGAGGCCATTGCCACGGCGCGCTTGCAATCGGCCGATACGGCTGTGAAATATCCGGTGAGGGTATAGCCGGTCACATCCTGATAATCGAAATTATATTTCTGCTTGAGAGCCTTTTCAAGGTCTACCCAGAGGTTGCCGGAATGGATCATGACGCGGCGAGTGGGAAGCGAACCGGGGGAACCGCCGTAGATGACGCCATTGTTGTCGATGGCCGTGGCGAGCACAAGCTGGTCGGTCGCGCTGCTGTAGATCTCAAGTTCTTTCGTCTCAGTGTTGTAACGGTAGGGGGCATTGATATCCTCATATTCTCCGTATGCGTAAATGATCGTACCGGTTACCCACTTTCCGTTCGGGCTGATCGAAGCGCCGTCAGTGAAGCCTTCGGAAGCCTCGCCGGTGGGGAGGATGAAGTCGTATGTGCCGCTCTCGATGTCATACACGAGGTAGGAGCAACCCCAACCGGGAAGGTTGTGGTCGATACCGATGATCATCTTCTTTCCGTCGCCGGAAAGTTCGCGGAAGGAATAGTTAGGAGTCTGGCCTTCATTCTCGCGGAGCATGTAATCCTTGATGATTCCCTTGTCGAAGAGATCCTGATAGGTTGGCAAGCCGGTAACGGTCTGGAGCTCTCCGTCTATCCATAGGAAGGAGGCGAACTTTGTCATGGAATTGCCTTCCGTGCCCCATCCGCACATCACACGGCCGTCCGTGCTCGTTGCGTGGACCATACCGACATAGTTACGGTTCATAGTCGTCGAACCCATCGAAAGCTCATGCCACGTAAGGTCGTCAACGGTAAAGTATCCGGGCTGACCGTCGATCGTTCCGACGAGGATCTTTCCGTCGTCGGTCACGTCGGAAACTACTGAATAAGACTCGTCCAGGAAAGAAGAAGTCTGACCTTTCCAGGAGATGCGTCCTGTCGGGTTGTAGACAACCGCCCTCCCGGTCTCCATGTTGTAGACGGTTATCGGCAGGCCGAAGGTTTCTCCGGCCTGGAGCTCCATCGTTGCCCAGTCGCCGTTGTCCGACATTCCGTTCATAAAGGCGTTCGTGCCGATCTTGAACGGAATCACCTTCGGAGCCTCAGCGGCGGATGCGCCCGCAGCTATCGCAAGGGGCACAAGTAAGGATAAAAATCGATTCACTGTTTAAGATAAGTTTTATGGTTAAGATTTTTGGAAGACCGACGGAGGTTCAGTTCCGTCGGTCCGGACAGGATTCGCTTGGAATCCCGGAAAGGGTTACTTGTTGACGACCTTGATTGCTACGCGGGTTGCGCCTTCGGTTACGGTGATTACGTAAACGCCTTCGGGAGCAGTGAAGCGTACTGTGTCATAGTCTCCAACAGTGATTGTCTGCATGAATGCACCGCCGGTGGTGTAGAGGTTGACAACCTGGTCAGCCTTGAGACCTGCAACGTAGATCTGGCCTTCCTGGCTCCATGCGCGGAGGTTGAGGTCAGTGACGACATCGTTCATGCCTACGGGCTCTACAGTCACGCCGTCGAATGCATATTCAGCTGCGAGAGTGCTGTGGGAGAGGACAGCGGGAGTCGTGTACATGTTGTCAACAACGTTTTCAGTCACATCCTCATCGTTGAAGAGGAGTTTGCTGAGCTTCCAGCCTTCAGCGGGAGATACGTTGAACGTTGCGCTCAGACCTTCCTCAACGGGAGCGAGAGCGAAGGAGTGGTTGTCGTGAACGTAAGTTACGTCATAGTGAGGAACAACCCAGTAGGTGAATTCCTGCTCTACGCTGTTCTCGCCGTCAAACTGAGTTCCGAAGTTGAATGCCTCAGCGGGGAAGTAGAGAGTGTACTGGCCAGGCTCGGTGATTTCCTGCTCAAGGGCGAATTCGAGCTCAAGAGGTTCGGGCTCGCTGCCGCCGGTGGTGCGGAGGATCTTGTAGGGTTCGAGGAGGATTGTGCCCCAAACTTCATTTTCAGCATATTCCTGGTCGATGCCGCAGACCTTCTTTCCGCTCTTGTCGCGGAGTTCAGGATAAGCAAGCCAGGAAGTGTTGATGCCCTTCTCGTTGCCTTCCTGCGTGATGCCGGTGATGCGGAACGTCTTGAGAGAACCCTTGTGGGTGTTGCCGTCCGTGATCTTGATGCGGGGCTGAGTTACGCCGAGCTTATAGCTGACAGTCTGGTAGTAGTCTGCAGGGGTAGCGCCTTCCGTGTTACCCTTCACCTGGCGGCCCTGCTCATCGGCAGCATAGACAGCGATGATAACAGAAGTGTCGTCGAGGAGGGTTGTCGGGATTGTCAGGTACCATACGCCGTCATATTCCTGACCGTTGCGCGACTCGATCTTCTCCAGAGGAGCAGATGTACCAAAACCGGTATTGACTGACGTGCGGGTCTCGTCGATCTTGACGTTGCCGTTGTAGATGACCGCGAATGTGTTCTGGCTTTCCTTCATGATGACGTAGGTCTCAGAATCGGGAGAAGTTGCAACAAACTCGATGGGGCTGAACTCGTAAGGTTTGTTAGTTCCGGTGAAGGTCAGCGTTGCGCCGTCGCCATATTCAACGTTGGGCCGAGCCTCCTGGTTGTATGTGCGGACAGTCAGCTGATAGTTGACACCCTGATAGAACTTAAGAGAGCGGGGAACGTTGAGGAGCCACTGGTCGTATTCGTTCTTCACGAGGCCACCCTGACGGATGATTTCCTGCTTGCTGGGGTCGTATAGTTCATAGAAAGCATATCCTGCCTTTTCGCCATGGTTGAGGTCAAAGATGAAGACGTCTCCGGGATTCTCAGCGTCCTGATATTCAACCCAGTCGGCCATTTCGCAACCGTCGAAGATGATTTCCTGATCGTAGTCATAGTCAACGGCGTAGATCGGGTTATAGTTGGCATCACGACCGACAACCTTGTTCTTGCCCCTGAAAATGTTGTTGAAGATCAGCGGAGTGTCATCCCCTTCGACAGCATTGTTCTCATAATCCCAGCTGTAGCTCAGGACTTCGTTGAGGTCGCCGGCGCCGTTGGGAGCTGTGCTGATTGCTCCGGCTGCGATGTCGAGCGTGTAATGTCCGCTCGGAAGAGTGGACTCGAGGCCATCGTTGAAGTTGATTGTTACGAAGGGATTGCCCGTGTTATATTGGAACATCGGGTTGTCAGGGTTGGAGAATCCTCCGATCCAGAAATCCACCTCGCCGTCAGGACCAGTGAGAGAGAAGCCGGACTGGTCGAGCCATACAGCCTTCTCGAATTCAAGACGGATAGGGCTGAACGGAGTTTCGTTGCTCTCAACAACAGTAGTGTCAGGAGTGGGCGAAACGAGAACAGGGGAAATAACGCCACCGCCCTGCACGCCGGTAACGACATACTTTACCTCGATGGTCTCATTGGGAATTGTCTCAGAGATGTTGGGAAGGATTGCAAGCGTGTACTCGCCCGGTGTGGTGATTGCCTGTACGGGTTTCAGGTGGAGAACATTCCAATCATCCCAATCGTAAGTGATGTCTACGTCGATCTGATTCCAGTCCGAGTCGAAGAAATAGGCTGTGTTGTACTCATAGCCAACGTCGGCGACGTTCCACACGGTCTTGACCGAGATGATGGATTCCACGGTCTGCACCTCATCGGGATCGGGCGACAACAGCCACTCATGGGCGTTTGCCGTCATGCCGATTCCGAGCATGGCCGTTGCGGCCAAAAGAGTTGAAAATCTCATGTTGTTCTTATTAGTTAATATTATGGTTTGTTTTTGCCTTATATATTTAAGGAGAGAGTAGGGGAGAGAGGTGAGGATTAAGTCTTACTTAACGATCACTTTTTCGCCTCCGGCAACGTAGATCCCGGCTGCCATCGGAAGAATGGCGGTTTCGCCGGCGTTAAGCGTCGTTGTCATAACGCAACGGCCATCGAGCGAGTAGACATCATACTTTCCGCCGTTCGCAGACTGGATAGTCATGCAGCCTTCGCCGCCCATGATGAGATCGGCAGTAGCCGGCGTCAGCTCAACACTGTTGGAATTGCTGTTGATGACGATCTTGCGGAGATACATGTAGGAAAGGCCCTCCGTGCTGAAAGCGAAGCGGACGCGCGTGTTCTTGGCATTTGCGGGGACGGGAAGTTTCTCAACCTGAATGAACGTCGACGTACCGGAGATGAACTTGTCAGGCTCGGTGGGAGAAGCGGTCATCGTGCCCGTGTATTCCTCGGCGACATAGATTTCATTCTCTGTGCCGCGGACACCAGCCGAGACGATGAACTTATGGCCGAGTCCGAACTCTCCGGGCTTGTTTCCTTCGGGAAGGTGGACCGCGGGACCCTCAGAAGGGTCAACCTCTTCCATCGGACGGACTGTCTCCATCGCCCATTCAAAGGAGATGTCGCCCCCATTCGGAAGGTCGAGGGCGGGGCTGAGAAGTGCGGAAGTCGTGCCGCCGGTGGACACGCCCATCACGGTGCGCTCATTGTTGCTCTGGTCGCGCTCAACAGGAGTGAAGAGGGAATTGATTGTCGTCGACTGGCTTGTTGACGAGGTTGTCCAGCCCATGGGCGACATGCCGAGTGTATGGTCCTCAATCATCGGCGCGTAAGGGAACGAGGGAGCCGGGACGGCGCGCGTGTTGGTATAGGTCGTCGACATGGCGCCGTCAAGAAGCGTCCATGCGCGGTAGAAGGTCAGACGGTTGGCCGGAGCCTCGACATCGATCTCTCCCGGGTCGCCGATATAGACTATCGTTCCGCCACCCTCGATTTCGTCGCCTACCTGGGCGTCAGGTGTAGGCACGCCGAAGATGCCGGTTTCGCCGAGGTCGGTTGTGTTGACGCGGTCCTGCGTGGCAGCGATGATCACGGGCGCAAAGTTCTCGCAGTTCAGACGGATAGTTTCCCCGTCGAGGCCTTCGGCGGTGAAGGCGCTCGGAGCAGGATGAGCCGTCATGTAAGAGAGCTCTGCCAACTCCGTATTATAATTAGGATATCCGTTGACGCTGAGGGCGCGGACATAATAGCGCGTGCTGGCCTTAACCTTGGGGAAAGTTGCCTGCGGCTCTTCATCCTGACCGTAATAGATAAGGGTTGCGTTGCCAAACTTCGTTACGTATGTTCCGTTGTCGTTCTTGACCTGGTAGGAGATTCCCTGCGCGGGCATGTCCTCGTCGGTGAAGGGCTGGTCGCTGATAAGGATCATGGTGCCGGCGCCGTCAGTGCGCTTGCAGCTGACATTCAGCGAGCTTTCGACCTGGGAAATGTTGAGGTCGGTCGGCGCGGCGAGTTCGCAAGCCTGGTCAGCCTCTGGAGAGAAATGGAGACGGAAGGAATATGGCTCGTCATGGGTCTCGCCGAGAAGATCCTCGCTCGACCATGGAATTGTGCAGCCGCGCGTCGTGATGTCGGCGACAGTGCCCTTGGCAACTGAAAGCGGCTCGCCGATGCCGGTGCCCGTGATGAGCATGCGGTCGGAATTTTCCCAGCCTGCGAGGCCACCCATCATGTAGTTGGAAACATACGGGGCTTCCTCCTCAAGGAAATTGATGTCGACGGAATTGTCAGCTTCGTTGAGGACAATCTGGAGCGAATAGACCGCATTTCCCTTAATGTTGTCCTCGCGGATGTTCATGTGGGCAAACTCGATGGTCATCGTGCGGTTGCCCTCTTCGCCTTCGAGCTTGTAGGAGACATCGCCCGACTTGATGCCGAACATTCCCGGGCGCAGGCCGACATAGAAATGGTTTGACCCGTAGCGCGTGGCATCGCCGAAGAATAGGTTGGAATAGCCATTGAAACTGACTCGGCCTTTCCCGAAGAGGATATATCCGTTGTCGTTGATGGCAAACTGGTCGAAGACCTGGCCGCCGAAACGGAAATCAAATCCAATTGGGAAGCCCTGGCCTGAATGGGCTGTGTTGTAAGGACGTCCGTCAGCGAAGAAGAAGCGGTCGCCGTCGACGTGGATGATGTCGACCGGGGTGGCATCCTCAAGATACTTGAACTCCTCCTGCGTCTGGCGGAAATCATACTGCGGGATGTTGCCCGCCAAGGCTGTGGCTGCAAAGGCGAGAGCCGCTGCCGGGGCGAGACATCTCAGATTGTAATGGTTGCTCATGAGATAGGTATTTTGTTTTTTTATAGATTCGAAACGTTTCTTAACCGGCAATTTTTCAACATCTTGTGCCGGAATAGAGACATGCATGGTATCAGATAGGCTGTTCTTGGCCTTAGAGGACAAACTTAGAAAATAAAATAACTCAAGCAAAAATTATTAATATTTTTTATAACATACTTTTTGAACACTCCCGAGATTTTGCAGTCTGACCCAAAATTTATAACTTTGCCGGGAAATGTGGAAGTTCAAGCCGATATTGAAGGAGACCCCGTGGGGCGGCGCGAAGATTGCCCGCCTCAAGAATATCCCCCTCCCCCCGGTTCGCGTTGGCGAGTCGTGGGAGGTGACGTGTCTTCCCGGCTCAGTGTCGGTAGTCTCCGACGGCCCCGATAAAGGACTCTCTCTGCTCGACCTTATCCGCCGTGACGGCGCGCGCCTTCTCGGCGAACGCAACGCGAAGCGTTTCGGCGAGACATTCCCCCTGCTCATCAAGTTTATCGAAGCCTGCTCCGACCTCTCCGTCCAGGTCCATCCTGACGACGACACGGCCCGCCGCCACGGGCTGCCGAGCGGAAAGGCAGAGATGTGGTATGTCCTCGAAGCCGAGCATGGCGCCAAGATTGCAAACGGTTTTTCGCGGACAATCCTTCCTGACGAATATGAGGGCCTCGTCGCGTCGGGCGACATCCAGCTGGCGCTCAATTACCTTCCGGTCAGGCCGGGGGAAGTCTTCTTTATTCCGCCGGGCCGCGTCCATGCCATCTGCGAGGGCACAATGGTTGTCGAGATTCAGCAGAGTTCCGACGTGACCTATCGTATCTACGACTACGACCGCCGCGACAGCGAAGGCCGAACGCGCGAACTACACACTGAAAAAGCCCGTGAGGCACTCGACTTCAACCGCACCGAAGTCGCCCCCTCCCCATATATCAGCCGTCCTGACATACCGGTCAATCTTGTTCGTAACAATTTCTTTACGGCAAACCTGCTGCGGGTCCGTTCCCAGCTGATGCGCGATTATTCGGAACTTGATTCCTTCGTTGCCATTGTCGCCACGGAGGGAGAGGCAACACTTCGGACTGCTTCCGGCGAGATTCCCGTCAGGAGGGGGGAGACCGTCCTTGTCCCGGCCACGGCGCGCGCCCTGGAAATCACTCCGCGAGATTCTTTTTCCGCCTTGGAAGTCTATGTCTGACAGTTCGGCCCTCAAATTGGAATGCCCCATTAAAAAACTCTCCGTATGAAAGATTCCATCATAGTCCTCTCCGGAGGCATGGACTCCGTCACGCTGCTCCATGACTTCATCGACCGAATAGCCTTGGCCGTGACCTTCGATTACGGCTCCAATCATAATGCCCGCGAGATTGAATGTGCGGCGGAAAACTGCCGCCGTCTCGGCGTCGAGCATATCGTCATCCCCCTCTCCTTCATGGGCCAATATTTTGAGAGTTCCCTGCTATCGGGGGCTGACGACATTCCGGAGGGGAATTATGACGATGAGAATATGCGTTCGACCGTCGTTCCCTTCCGCAACGGCATCATGCTCGCCGTGGCCTGCGGGCTGGCCGAGAGCCGAGGCCTGAAGCATGTGATGATCGCCAACCATGGAGGCGACCATGCGATCTATCCCGACTGCCGTCCCGGATTCGTGGAGGCGATGGGGAAGGCCATGGAGGAGGGGACATATGAAAGAATCTCCATCCTTGCGCCCTACACCAACATCAGCAAGGCCGATATCGCCAGGCGCGGGGCGGAAAAGGGGGTCGACTATTCGCTGACCTACAGTTGCTACAAGGGCCGCGAACGTCACTGCGGACGCTGCGGCACCTGCACGGAACGCCGTCAGGCGTTCATTGAGGCCGGGCTCGAAGACCCGACCCTTTACTCGGAAGCGTAGCTGAGAATTGTCGGCGACTCGACGTCTACGCCATATTCGTTGGCGAAACGAAGGATCGCACGAGCCAATTTCGGCTTCAGCTCTTCTGGACAATAACGGAAATATGCCTCGGCTGCCCTTACATGGGCTGCGTCCGGCATTGGATACTCCCGGCGCTCAGGAAGCCCGTAGAGATCCGACGGTAGTTCACGGCGTTCCGCCGTGTCAAGAATGTCGCTCATAGTAATTAAATTTTGATAATTTTCCCCCGGAAATCTCATTTCCCGGGGACCGATCTGGATAATTCTCTCGCTCCGGGCTCAGGATGGGCGGGCTTTCAACTCCGCCGGTGGTTGATCCCGTAGTTTCTGATATATAAACGCTTTCGGCATGGCTAAAGTTGATTTTCCGCATTCGCTCCTAATCCTTTTCGGGGCTCTCGTTTCAATCGTTGCCGCCTCCTGTTCCGACGGGCCGTCGGCCACGAACCCGATCGATTCGCTCGACGCGCTTGAGAAAATTGTAGCCGAGCGCTATTGCTTCCTGGAGGAAAAACAGGTCGATTGGCGCGGCGCTTGCGCCGATGCGCGACGCCGACTGAAACCTGACACGGATCCGCTGACGGCGTTTTCTGTAATGTCGCAGCTTCTCGACACGCTCCGTGACGGCCATGTCAACTTGGTCGCACCATTCGCCACGAGCTATTATAAGAAGTGGTGGAGCGATTATCCCCAGGATTTCGACAACCGTACGCTCCAGGAGTATTATCTCCATTTCGGTGGACTTCAGACGGGAGGAATACAATATACGATCTTCCTGCCTGACACGGTGGGCTATATCCGTTATCCGTCGTTCAATTCGCAGGTCGGCGAGACTTCGCTTGATTATGTGCTTGCCCTCCTTTCGGAGACTCGCGGACTCGTGATCGACATCCGCGACAACGGGGGAGGATTGCTGACGAATGTGCCGGTGTTTGTCGGGAGATTTATTAAGGAGAAATTCCGCTCCGGCTATATCCGTCACAAAACAGGGCCGGCCCCGGACGCTTTCTCAGAGCCTTATCCTATAGAATATTCTCCGTCGGAGGGCCATATCCAATATTTCAAGCCGATAGCCGTGTTGACCAACCGCAGCTGTTATTCGGCGGCCAACGACTTTGTGGCCGTGATGAAGCAGTTGCCGCAGGTCAGGATCGTCGGTGCGCGAACCGGCGGGGGAGGGGGCCTTCCCTTCACTTCGGAGCTGCCAAACGGGTGGTCCGTGAGGTTCTCCGCCTCGCCGATGTATGACGCCGAGATGCGGAGCACGGAGCCGGGGATCGATCCCTCGGAGGGGTGTGAAGTGCATTGCACGGCCATTGACCTCGCGCAGGGAAAAGACGCCATCCTCGACTTCGCCCTCGACCTAATGGCCGGAAAATGAATCTGGCCGCCCGAGTAGGGACGCGATACATCGCGTCCCTCCTATTCCAATAAAAAATTTTTTAAAAATTTTGCAAATAATTTTGGAAAGATTCTTAAAACTACCTAATTTTGCGAGGAATACTCGGAAGATACTCATTGCCCTGTGAATCCTGTGAAAAGAAGACCGTTCTTTATGCGGGCAAGCCCCGGGAAAACTGCCAACAAGCTGAGCACTCTCCGTTACTTGCGCACGTTAACTCTTATTAACTAAATACTAACTTTTTCAAATCATGAAAAAAACTCTACTCGCACTTGCTGCAGTGGCCCTCGGCGCCATGACGGCAGATGCAGCTACGGTCTATTTCGAGAACTCATCGAACTGGGCCACAGTTAACATGTATTCATGGACCGGAGGCTCCAACAATCACGCATGGCCCGGTGAGGAAATGACCGAGACCGAAACCCATGATGGCAAGACCTATTATGTTGCAGAGACCCCCTATGAGATGGTGATCTTCAACAATGGTAGTGGTACTCAGACAGGAAACTTAGAGGTCGTGGACAACGGTGTCTACAACGCAAGCGGTTTCACTGGTTCTACGATCGGCGGCGGCACTGTCGTTATCGAGACCAAAGTCTTCCTCGCAGGCGCTTTCAACAGCTACAACGGTTCCGATTCCAACTACCAGTTTGAATCAACTGATGGAGAAAACTACACATTCTCCTATCCCGGGACATTTAAGGCAACCGACAACTTCAAGATTGTCGTAAATGGAACTTGGTACGGAACTCGTACTCCGGTAGTTTCCGGCGAATCATACACGCTGTCTGACATCGGTATGGACAACAGCAAGCTCGCCAGCACTCCCGCCACCAACCTTTCCTTCAAGTTCAACGTTGACTCCAAGGTTATGGTTGCTACCTATACTGCTGAAGGTGGCGATACTCCCATTGAGCCGACTGATGCTGAGGTTTACCTCGCTGGCACAGTCACTGGCTGGTCTGCCAATAGCGCTGATTACAAGTTCTCCACTACCGACAACAAGACTTTCACTCTCGCTCTCGATGAGCTGAAGGGCGAGTTCAAGATTGTTGTTGACGGCTCTTGGTTTGGCACCTATGAGGATTCTCTCATCCTTGGCGATACCTATACCCTCGCTGGTGGCAACGCCGGCAACTGCAAGCTCCTCGATCAGGAAGCAACTAACATCAAGCTCTTCTACAATGTTGACACTAAGGAACTCAAGGTGACCGGCGACGGCCCGGTTATTATTGGTTTCTCTACCGTTGAGATGTCGATTGATAACGAAGACTATAAGTTCACAAAGGCGGGTAACGGAATCTGGGAATATACCGGTGAAGTAATTGGCAACGATGAAGGTTGGAGCCAGATGTTCACTCTTTGGCTTGACGGTCAATTCTTCGGTCCGACGGAAACCATTACTGAAGTTAACACTCCCTACAACGTTCAGGCTTACGCATTCAATAACTTCGACCTCCCCGGTGGCGAATATACTTTCGTCTTCGATGAGAACTGGATGCAGCTGACTGTTAAGCCTGCCGGCATAGAGCCCACTGAGCACACTGTCAGCATCGCAGGCGGTCTCAATGACTGGAACATGAACGCTACTCCCTTCTCCACGACTGACAATAAGATCTACACTTGCGAACTCGTTTCCCTCCCCGGCGATTTCAAGATCGTTGTTGACGGCGCATGGTGCTCCAAAGCAGAAAGCACTGTTGAACTCGGTGAAGAATATGTTCTCGCAGCAGATGATAATTTTGGCAACATGACGCTCGCTAACCAGGATGCCAAGGGCCTTACCCTCACTTTCAATGTTGAGACTATGACGCTCTCTATCGTTGACGGCGGCGAATTCGAGGAAGTTATCACTTACGCTCTCCGTGGCGAGATCTTCGGTGCAGGTGACTGGACTGACGAAGCAATGACTGAAATTGATGGCGTATGGAATTGGAAGGGTGTTGTAGTGCCCGGTTCCTTCGGTATTAAGCAGCTCACCAACGGCACTCAGTCTAACTGGTACAGCGCTGCTAACGGTGAAGTGACTATCTCCGACAATGGTGAGTTCCAAGCTACTGATTTCGGTGGCACTAACTGGGAGTCCACTATCGATGGAGATGCTGAATTCAACTTCTATCCCGAAACCGCAATCCTCAAAATCTCCGGCGTTGTCGGCGTAACTGAAATCAACATGGAGAACGGTAAGGTTACTTACTTCGACCTCCAGGGCAACCGCATCGCTGAGCCCGCCAACGGCCTCTACATCCGCGTAGAGAACGGCAAGGCCGCTAAGGTTGTGAAGTAATTCAGATCCCAATTTACATCAACATAGAAAGGCATCGCTTCGGCGGTGCCTTTTTTTCTGTTGCTATTTTTGCGGAGATTTGTTACCTTTGTCCCTTGACATAATCGCCACTCTGGCGCACATCTCAACTCCACGGTAACAACTAAACAACAATGATATGAAACAACTTTACCGATTGGCAATTGCCGCTTTCCTCGCATACGCACCGACGGCAGCCTTTGCTGAGTCCTTTGTCACGGACGAAGGTCTCGCCTTCGACCTTGACGCCGCTTCCTCCACGGCAACATTCATGTCGCTTTCCGGCGAGGCGGCAACTACGCTTACCGACCTGGCAATCCCCGCCACTGTGACTAAAAGTGGTAAGGATTATAAGGTGACCTCCCTCGCCGCGAACTGCTGCGACAACAACCCGGCTCTCCGCACGGTGTCGCTCGGCGAAAATGTGGCAGAAATCGGCAACTACGCATTCCGCAATTGCACGGCCATCAGTTCTCTCACTTTGAACGAAGGCTTGCAGACAATCGGCGAAAGCAGTTTTTATAAATGCACCTCGCTGCAGAACCTCGTTCTCCCCGCAACATTGACTTCCATCGGAGACCTTGCTTTCTATGGCGCTTCTGCTATTCAGGAAGTGACGCTCCCGGCCTCGATGGAAAAAGTCGGCATCGGCTGTTTCGCCACATGCCGCTCCATCAAATCTTTCACTGTGGCTGAAGGCAACAAATCTTTCACCACTCAGGATGGGGTCCTCTTCGACAAGGATAAATCCCTCCTCTTGGCTTATCCCATCGGCAACACTACTAACACATACACCATCCCGGCATCAGTCAAGACCATCGCGCCCCACAGTATGCGCGGAAGCTCTTATCTGACCACAGTCAACTTCAACGAGGGACTGGACTCGATCGGTAGTTCGGCCTTCACGCAAGACCGCCTGACGAGTGTCAGTCTTCCCTCCACGCTGCGGGCAATCGGCTTCCAGGCCTTCACGGCAATGCCCTCCGTGACTTCCTATTCCGTGGCGTCCGGCAACACGGCCTACAAAACAGTCGACGGAATGCTCCTCACGGCCGACGGGAAACGTCTTCTCTTCGGAGTGGGGAATATGTCGGACGTTGTGGTCCCTGAAGGGGTCGAGGAAGTCGCCGGCTATTCATTCTATGGTTTCTACAGTGTCAAGTCCCTTAAACTCGCTTCGACAACAACCAAGGTTGGAGACTGCGCATTCTATTCAAATTCGATCCTGAGTTCAGTTGACTTCGGCCCTGCTCTCGAATCGATAGGCGAGACGGCTTTCCGTCGTTGCAACATGCTGACTTCTCTCTCTTTCCCCACGACCTTGAAGGAAATCGGAAGGACAGCTTTCGCCGAATCCGTAGGTTTTGAAGAGCTGGAATTGAACGAAGGCCTCGTTCATCTTGGCGAAATGGCTTTTGCCCGTTGCTACGGACTCAAGAAACTGACCCTCCCCGGAACAATCGAGACCATGGACTACGGCGTTTTTGTCTATTGCAACCAGCTGGAGGAGGTCGTTATCAACGAAGGCCTCAAAGGGCTTGGCAACGGATGTTTCAACGAGTGTCTGAAGCTGGAGAAAATCAACTTCCCGACCTCTCTTGAGACAATCGGAGAATTTGCTTTCGCCCTTGCCGGCCTGACGGAGATTGAATTCAATGAAGGCCTGAAATCCATCGGCGCGGCTGCCTTTGAATTTGGCAAGTTCAAGTTTGCCATCCTGCCCTCCACGTTGGAGACAATCGGGGAATTCGCGTTCGCATGGAATTATGACCTCCTCATGGCCACAACGGGCGGCGCCGTCGAGATCGGTAACTTCGCTTTCGCCGGCTGCATGGATCTTACTCTCATTGAGCTTAATGAAGGTCTTGTCTCGATTGGCGACGGAGCGTTCGGGTCATGTGAGAACTTTCAGGAAATTGTCATCCCGGAGACTGTCGAATATATTGGCGCGGAATGTTTTGCGGAAGATAAATCTCTCCGTGAAATCAAGATGAAGCCCGTTGTCCCCCCGACTTGCGGAGGAGACCTCTTCTCGGTCTGGTTTGACGGATATAAGGAAGTGACGCTGACCGTTCCGGGTTATTCCTATGAGGCTTATGTCAACGATGCCATTTGGAGCAAATTCTTTAACATAGAGGCCGACTGGGTAGGCGCCGAAGAAACGTCGGTTGAGACTCCCGAAGTGAAGGATGTCTATACTCTCGACGGAACGCGCGTGTCCGGAAAGCCCTGGGGAATCTGTCTCATGCGCATGTCAGACGGCTCGGTCCGCAAAGTGATGGTCAAATAAAAGAGGACGACAATGAAGAAGTGTTTCATTCTGGCCCAAGGTATGTTGCTGGCTGTGCTCGGCAGCTCCGACCTCATGGCAGCCGGTTATACGGATGCCGACGGACTCAACTTTGAATTGAACGAAGCGCTCCGCACGGCCTCGTTCGTCGGCATACATCCGGAGTTTGCCGCGTCGCTGGAGTCCCTTGTGATTCCGGCAACGGTAGAAGCCGCAGGCAATGTGTACGATGTGACGGATCTGGCAGAGAATTGCTGCTACAACAACCGTGTAATCAAGACGGTAGCCCTCGGTGATAATGTCCGGACAATTGGTAAATCGGCTTTCAATTCATGCACGTCCCTTACCGGAATCGAGTTCGGGGAGGCAGTAACGGGAATCGGCTCGTTGAGCTTTTACGGCTGCGCGTCTCTCAAAGAAGTCTCTCTTCCTGAATCCCTCCGCGACATAGGGGAGTTCGCGTTCTTTTACGATTCATCCCTCCGCACGGTCTATATTCCAGCCTCGGTGACTTCCATAGGGGCCTCCCCATTCGGAGATTGTCCCGCGCTGGAGCGGATAGAGGTAGCCTCCGACAACCCCAATTACACTTCGCAGGATGGCGTGTTATACACGAAAGATATGTCGCGCCTGATCAATTACCCGATCGGCGACGGCAAGGAGTCGTTCACGCTTCCTCCATACGTTGCCGTGATCGGTTCGAACAGTATGCGCAACAATACGGTGATGACCTCCGTGACCCTCAATCCCGCCCTTGTCACGATCGAGGAAGGCGCATTCAATTATTGCGTGCTGACTTCGGTCCATCTCCCCGCTTCGTTGAAGGATATAGGCTCCCAGGCGTTTGCCGGAAATCCCGACCTGAAAGAATTCACTGTCGATCCGGCGAATCCCTATTATACGGCCAAGGAGGGAATGCTCTTTACGAAGGACATGAGACGCCTCCTTATCGGGGTGTCGAGGGAGGAAGTGGCGATTCCGGATGGTGTTGAGGAAATTTGCGAAGGAGCATTCTATAGGTTCCCGGAGATAAAGAAACTGACCCTCTCCCCGTCGTTAAAGACCATTGGGCGGAGCGCGTTCAGCACATGCAAGAATCTTTCCGAGATAGAATTCTCAACGGGGCTGGAGACAATCGGGCTGCAGGCCTTCTATCAATGCACTGCCCTGAAGGCTCTTGCCCTTCCATCCTCGCTTCGCTTCATCGACCAGGCCGGATTCGGCGTCTGCACGGGTCTGCAGCGTCTTGAAATCGCTGAAGGTCTGGAATCGGTCGGGGAGAGCGCATTCCAGGCCTGCAGCAGTCTTCGCAAGGCTGTGCTTCCGTCGACGCTGACCGAAGTAGGCAGCGCGATGTTCTATGGATGCATTAAGATGGAAGCCTGCGTCATTCCCGAAGGCGTGGCCTCGATCGGGTCGAGCGCGTTCTCCAGCTGCCAGGCCCTGCGAAGCGTCGAGCTCCCGTCGACCCTTGAAAATATCGGCAATTATGCTTTCAACTCGGCCGGTCTTACCGAGCTCTCGCTCAACGAGGGACTCTACATGATAGGCGACGGGGCCTTTGCCTTCTGTCGGTTCCCTGAAGTTACGCTCCCCTCCACGCTGATGAGCATCGGCAGCGAGAGTTTCTCCTGGAATTCTGTCCTTAAGGAATTTCGGTTCGGAACGGGGCTGCGGACAATGGCTGCTTATGCGCTCGCTAAATGCGATAACCTGAAGACTGTGGAATGCAACGAAGGTTTGCAGTCGATAGGTGCATGTGCGTTCCAGGCATGTGAGGCGTTGGAGACGATCTCACTTCCCTCCACGCTTGAGTCGGTAGGGGCTTATCTGCTTATCAACACCCCCGCTTTACGGAAGCTGACATGCGCGGCCGCAGAACCTCCCGCCACCGACGGCAGCTTCTATAACGAGGATTATGACGGCTATCCGGTCGTAACGTTGGAAGTGCCCCGCGGCTCGCTCGATAAATATGAGAGTGCAGAGGTGTGGAGAGAATTTGTCAATAAGGAAGGCTCGGATCTGGGCGTAGCCGACATGAAGATGCCGGAGCCGGAGGTCGTGGAGATATATGACATAAACGGCCTTCATCAACCGGCCGGACGCCCCGGGATCCAGCTCCTCCGACTCTCCGACGGCACAGTCCGCAAAGTCCTCCGCCAATAACCATTCCCGATTTTCTTGCATAGCCACCGAATTTTGGCTAACTTTGCGCAAAATCACTCCGTTGACTGATAACGAACTCTGTTAACCATATAAAATCATGAAACAATTCAAGTCAGCATTGGCGGCCATGGGGCTGGCAATGTGTGCCGGAGCCACGGCCTATGCCGCCGGATGGCCCGCAAACTATGAAGGCGTCATGCTCCAAGGCTTCTCCTGGGATTCCTATTCCGAAACCTCGTGGAAAGCCCTCACTGCAAGCGCCGACGAACTCTCTTCCTATTTCGACCTCATTTGGGTCCCCAACTCGGCAAAGGCCGAGGGAAACCCGACGATGGGCTATCATCCCGTCTATTGGTTCACAAATCATAACTCCTCCTTCGGAACGGAAACCGAACTCCGCACGATGATCAAGACCTTCAAGGATAAAGGGACCGGTATCATCGCCGATGTAGTCATCAACCACCGCTCCGGAACCAGCAACTGGACCAACTTCCCCTCCGAGACCTGGAACGGCAAGACCTATAAGATCGGTCCGGAAGGAATCTGCTGTGACGACGAAGTCAAGGATGCCGCCGGGCAGGCAAAACCGACCGGCGCTTACGACACGGGCGAAGGCTGGGGCGGTAGCCGCGACCTCGACCATACGAACGCCAACGTCCAGGAAAACTGCAAGGACTACATCAAATGCCTCCTGACCGACTTCGGCTATGCCGGTGTCCGCTACGACTTCGTGAAGGGATATTCCCCTTATTACACAAAGATGTATAACAACGCCAACAACGTGACTTTCTCTGTCGGCGAATACTGGGATGGCAACTACGACCTCGTGAAGGACTGGATCGAAGGGACCGGCAAGACTTCCGCTGCGTTCGATTTCCCCTTCAAGTATCAGCTCAACAAGGCTTTCACCAACGGGACTCATCTCAACGAACTCGTCTGGAAAGCCAACGGGACAACCGACCAGCCGGCCGGCATGATCCATTTCGGCTATGCCCAGCAGGCTGTCACGTTCATTGATAACCATGACACATACCGCGACGGTTCGAAGTTCCAGGGAGATGTGCTCCAGGCCAACGCTTTCATGCTCTCCAGCCCCGGTACGCCCTGCGTCTTCTGGCAGCATTACAAGCAATACAAGAGCCAGATCCAGGCCATGATCAATGCCCGCAAGGGTGTTGGCATCAGCAACACATCGGCCGTTACGGTGCTTGAGACAAGCGGCAACGCATACGTAGCCGAAATCGTAGGCTCCAAGGGTAAACTCTGGGTCAAGATCGGAACATCGTCCAAGACCCCGGGCAATGGCTACACGAAGAAAGCCAGCGGCAACGGATATGAAATCTGGACCACAGGCGAAGGAGGCAATCAGGGCAACAACGGTAACAATGGTAACAACGACAACCCCGGCGGCGAAGTGAAGATCTATTTCAAGAACGATAAAGGCTGGGCTACTCCCTATATCCACTATTGGGGTGGCGCTGAATCCGCATGGCCCGGCGTGCCGATGCAGAAGGATGGCAGCGTCTGGAGCTATACCTGCCCGGCCGGAACGACCGGCTGTCTCTTCAACGCCGGCGATGGCGACCCGACGAAGACCGCCGACATGACGGCCATCAACGGCCATATCTATTCGACTTCCGGCGACGAGGGTGAATACTCCGGCAACGGCGGCGGTGGCGGCGGCTCCGTGACGATGCCTTCCGCGATGTATATCATCGGCAACCTTGCCTCCGGCCATTGGACTCCCTCGACGGCTGAGGAGATGAAAAAGGACGGCAATACGTTCACTATCACTACCACTATCGAAGAGGCAGAGGCTGGTGCACAGGGCTATTTCTCCTTCATCACGACCCGTGGTGCGGACTGGGATGAAGTGAACGGCGCAGACCGTTACGGCGCAACCGAGAAGGATGCTGTCTGCACGATAAATGCCAACGTTCCTTTCCAGTGCTTCCCCGTCAATGTGAGTGCATCGTCGGCCTACAGCTGGCAGATAATCCCGGGAACTTACAAGTTCACGGTGGACTTCTCCAACAACACTCTCAACGTAAGCCAGCCGAACGCCATTGAAGAAGTCATGGCGGCAGAAGGGGAAGCGATCTACTTCAACCTTCAGGGCCAGCGCGTGGAGCGTCCCGAACACGGCCTCTACATCCGCGTCCTCGCCGGCAAAGCCGCAAAAGTTATTTTGTAAAAGAACTATCCAGCAACCAGTAGGGACGCGATTTATCGCGTCCCATTTTTTTTATCGGATGGACGCGATGTATCGCGTCCCGG
>CAYZQA010000012.1:0-9769 GCA_964480745.1 uncultured Sangeribacter sp.
TGCCCATCCTCCACCGGTGTTGACCTTTCCTCCCCCGGGGATGCCCCCGGGGGATCTACGCGGGATTAGCCTCCCTTTCGGGAGGTTGTCCCCCTGTGGAGGGCAGGTTGCATACGTGTTACTCACCCGTGCGCCAGTCGCCGGCGGGAGGAGCAAGCTCCTCCCCCGCTGCCCTTCGACTTGCATGTGTTAAGCCTGCCGCTAGCGTTCATCCTGAGCCAGGATCAAACTCTCCGCTGTTAGTATCGTTTGTTTCCGATTCTTCGAATTGTTTTGTCTTTGGCCGGATCTTCCTAAGTTTTTAAGGTAACTTGACGGGACTTATTTTGTCCCTGTACTCTCAAACAACTTTTCCGCTGCTTGTCTTGTAGCAAAATTTCAATGTTCTCTTGCGCCTGACTGCCTCTTTTCCCGCTTTGCCGTCGGCTCCGCGGCGGAGGCGTTGTTTCTCAAACGCGAATGCAAAATTATAGCTTTTTGCCCCCCTTGTCAAGTCCCTGCGTAAAAAAGTTTCAAATTTCTCATCCTTATCCGTTCAACTAATTGCAAGTCAGTTGAATCAACAAATGTTAAAATATCTTCCATTTAGTTAATTTACTAATTTTGGGATGAAAATTATCAGGCCGACGGCTATGGATGCGAAGACAAAAAGGAGCACGGCGGCCGCGGCCACGTCTTTGCTGGCCTTGATCAGGGGATGTTTTTCGGGAGAAACCCTGTCGCAGAGTTTCTCAATGGAGGTATTGAAGGCTTCGGCCATGAAAACACCGCCAATGCATAGGATGACTGCGCACCATTCCCATCTTTCAATCTTGAAAATGAAACCGCAGACAATGACAGCGATCATCGCCATTAAATGAATCTTGGCGTGAGCCTCACCAACGAACAGCGTTCGGATTCCCTGAAAAGCGAATCCGAACGCATCCTTTCTCTTACGAAAATAATCTTTCATCTTATTTGAGTTACTCTAAAAACCCCTCTCGAAAATTTCTGAGTTTCGTGAGCCCTAGCTTGGATAGCCGGGGTCTAAAATTCCATGGAGGCATAGACGCCAATTGAAGTTCCATCGGAAACGGGGGAAATCTGAAGGTTATGCTTGCGGGCAAAAGGGCGCGTGAAGATATAGGCACTTCCGGCCCCGATTGCACCTCCGGCCACGACGTCCCACCAATGATGCTTCCGGGCGAACACTCTCCCCCACCCTACATAGCAACTGAGTGCATAGGCCGGTGCACCATAGGCCCATCCATACCTTCGCTGCAGATATGCAGCCGAAGCAAATGTGATGGCAGTATGCCCGGAAGGGAAAGAATGCCGGTTGGTATGGTCGGGGCGCCATTCCCTGACACTATATTTAAGAATATAAGTGGCAGCTAAAGTCGCCGCAGCCGTCTCGGCCCCTTGAAGCAGGCCCTTCCAATCCCGGGCGCACAAAGTGCCGATAAGGGCAGCCGAAGGGAGCACGCAGAGAATAACATCAGTCGACACCTTGACAGCCTTCCGGGACTCCGACAGATGGTATGGGGCATCGGCAGGCGCTGAGAAAGCGGGAGGGACGGAAACTGGAAATGTCTGAGCACCACAATTGATGGCGCCCAGACAAATAATAAGCAAGGAAATAAGAAAACGGTCGACTCTCATTGGCACAAGAGATTATAGATCCCAGTCGAGGGAATACTGGTCGATGAGAAGAGTTGAGCCACTGCCGCCTGTGAAATAATCGCCATACTTGGAAGAAGTGGAAACGATCATTATATAGGAGGGGACAATCGATGTGGACCGATACTTGATTTCAATCTCGAATGGTTCGTAGGAAGACATCGAGCCTGCGCGCTGAAGCTCCCCATAGCCGATAACGTAGGAAGCATTCTTGTCGAACAGCTGTCGGTTTTTCGGATTTGTCCGGACTTCGAACGGCGCGGTCCAGTCAGTCAGAGCTACATAAATGACGCACGTGTCCGGCTGATTTTCAAGGTCGGCCAGTTCATCAGAGACAGTATCAATGGGTTTACCATTATACTTATAATATCCACGCAGTTTCGTGGGACGTAGATTCCACGGGCGTCCGAAATCAAGAATACCATTCATTCCGTCGAGTTTCTGCCAGCTACCGCTGTACATAGAGCCTGCCCCGAGTTTAATCACTCCCGCCATACCTACCAAAAGTGTTTCAAGTTTCGCAGCTTTACCGGTGCCGGTGACGGTTTCATCGGTCGGCGAAGTCAAGTTTACTTTCGCAAGAGCGGAACCCCGGTTACCTGTATCCCAGAACTTGTCCGCCTCATCGATCCATGGACACCACATCATGGACCATCCAACCTTAACCTCTGACCATTGTTCGAAATCCCCGTCCGGGAGATCGGCAGTGGCCTGGGTAGTGACCTTCATTTCCTGGCCGTAATTTTCACCGGAAACTGCGCGGACAGTGTATTCAGTGAGGGGTTCAAGATGGCGAATGCAAGCGTAGAAGTTACCCTGATTCTGAGTGACGTCTTCCTGCGGCACATCGATCCAATCAGCATCGGTCTCCGAACGATACTGGAAACCGTTGACGACCTCCGCCGGACCTTCGCCGTAAGCCCAGATAACTTTCGACCATGCATCAACTGAAGAAGTGACGACCACGGCATCCTCCAATTCGGCATGGATTTCCCAGAAGACCACTCTCCCGAAACATTCGACAGCGACCCGGATGGGCTCTGTGAGATCTATCTTTCCGGGCTTAATATCGGGGGCCAGGGTCGTGATTCCCGGAGGGCCGAGGCGGATTGCGAGCAGATTGAGGTCGGAGAGGTCTGTGCCACGTATGATCCTGACCACAATCCGATGGGCCACGGGGTCAATGATGCTCTGTCCGATCTGCCCTTCAACTTCAAAATAGCGTTCAATGTTCTGTTCGGCCTTCACCTCCCAGACATAATCCTGAAAACGGGAAAGGGTCACAAACAGCGGCTTGGACAGATCATACGTCCCTTCGGCAAGGTCGGGGTCGGAAGTTCCATCCGGAGAAATGACATATTCAGAAAAGCGGACATTCTCAATATCCGTTGTCTCCTCAAGATAGATTGTAACAGTCGAAGAGATCGAATCGATATTGGCCGGCTTGGACTCTCCTTCGGCAGCGATCTTCACGATATTCTGCTGAATGCGTGGATAGGGGATGTCGTTCTTTATGCAGCCGCCCATCACACTGACCATCAATGTCAGGAGCAAGAGCGAACTGCAACCGCCAAGGGATTTCCTATTATTAAGGAGAGAAGATATCTGGGAGAAATTCATAGGACAGAATTCAAATAAGGGTCATAGAGGAAGGTATGGCCAGAGATTTTTGAAAAATCAAATGGCGACTCCGATTCCGAAATTGATGTTGAAGATATTGAAGCGGAAATTGGCTCCGGACGTAAAGCGATGACCGACCGGCTCCTCGACTTCCACCGCCGGCAGATCCGGGTTGTCTGCGTCCGGGACGAAATGGGTCTCGCGCTGCTTCTGATTCTTGAAATAGAAACCGAACACGCCGAAAGAGAGATGAAACTCCACATTCTTCATGATGAAGATCTGAACACCGGGGGAGAAATTAAGCTGAGCATCGAAGGAAGTAGTGGAAGTTGTCCGCGGCATTCCTGCGTAAGGACGCTTGAAAAGACTCTTTCCTGAGCCAAATGCCAACTCGACCTCGTTGAACACTCCGAATCTGCCGCGCCGGGAGAGCCCGATGTACTGTCGGAGAGTGAAGGCGGCGGTATAGGATTCGCTGCGGTAGGAAATGTCCTGAATATTAAAATTCATGCTTTCGTCGACATTAATCCGGAACGAATCGAGGACTCCACGCGTGTTTTCATATCCGAACCGAAGGCCCACGGAGAGGTTGTTGTTGACAAAATATGAAAGATAGGGCTTTATTGAGAAGGAATTGGCGTGAATATCAATATCGCTCAACAGGCCGAAGATATCAAGGTCGTCCGTATCGAACTCGCCGTAGGAAGCCGTCAGGCCAAACGACCATACACCCTTGGGGACGTAAAGGAAATTGGAAAGGCCCCGGCTGAAACGACCGAGGTTGCGATCCTTGAGCACCATCGGGACCGTATCCCCATTATGGATGGTCATCTCCGAAAGGTCAAGTCGATCTTCATCATCGACAACCTTGGAATGACCTTCCAGAAGCCGGAACACATCTCCCTGCAGGGAATCGGGAATAAAGACATACTTACCCGACACTTCATCAGAGGAATCCTCATGAGGAGCAGCCCAACCCGCCAAGCATGAGCAGAGGAGGGCCGTCAACAAAATCAAACGATTAAAACCATTCATAATCATATATAGAAAGCTGCTCCGAAAGAAATCGAGAAAAGGTTAATCCTGAAATTCGCCGATTGGGAACGGCGGTGAGAGACATAAATCTGGTCGCGGATCGACTTGGTGTGGGTATAACTGAAACCGAGCACACCGACATTGACCTCAATAGCAGAATAGTTATTGAGGAAGACGGCCAGACCGGGGACGATACCGACATCTACAGAGACATTCCGTTCATACGTTCCGGAGAGGGACTCTCCCCTACCGGTTGTGATCTTCGACTGGCCTCCGCCGACCTGCAGCTGGATCTCATTGAAAAATCCGAAACGTTTGGAATGTCCCAATGAGAAATAGTTGCGGAAAAGGGCTGTCCCGTAATAATTATGCGCCAGGGAATAGACATCAGTGAGGTTCATCTCCGTGTCGGAACCGAGGACCACATCCGCCTTCTCCAGCTTCGTAAGCGCGCGCGTATAGGAGAAGCGTGCTCCGGCAGCCATATCGTTTTTGAACGCGAAAAGGACCGTCGGGCTGATCTTCATCGAATAGGTCTCTCCAGAGATACCCTCCAAGATAAAGAACTGATACTTGTTCTGGTTGGACTGGGTATAGGACACGGAGACTCCTGCAATCCACTGCCCCTTGGGGA
The DNA here is from genome assembly GCA_964480745.1 of uncultured Sangeribacter sp. Classification (GTDB taxonomy): domain Bacteria; phylum Bacteroidota; class Bacteroidia; order Bacteroidales; family Muribaculaceae; genus Lepagella. The sequence goes on from CAYZQA010000012.1 coordinate 4,949, forward strand.
TGAAGACGGTTGATTCGATTTCCCGGTCGAAGGGTTCGATTCGTTTCACCGCCCGGATGGAATCGACCATGGCGGGCGTCACATGAAGGGAATCATGCAGCACGACGGGGCGCGTCTGCTCTTCGGGATGAGAAACAGATTGACTCCGGGCGGAGAAAACGCCCAGAGTCAAAAAGAATACTGTAAAGACAGCGACTAAACGATCAGTCATAAACGAGTTCAAAATCATCAAGATACATAACGCTGCTTGAAGAGCCGCTGAAGAAATCGCCATACTTCGAAGCGCAGGCCACGATAACGATATGCGTAGCACGCGTAGTGGCGGCGCGATCGAAATATTCGATGGGAATCTCAACCATCTGCAGCTGTCCGTCGGGGCCGAAGTTGCCTGTCCAGGTCACTTGTCCATAAGCCAACACATGGGGGTCGTCGGTGGAGAACAGTTTGGCAGCGTTCTTAGTCCGGATTTCGATAGGTTCGTCAGTGAAGGCGACATAGATCTGGCCATGGTCAGGAGCGCCCTTCGTCAAAGTTCCGAGACGATCCTCGTTGGCAGTCTTAAAGATGTCAACGTTGCCAGGACGATAATTAGCGTAGACGCGCAACTTGGAAGGATGAGATCCGTTATACTCGCGGCCGAACTCAAGGACACCGTTTGTTCCGTCAACGGCCACAAACTTACCGGTAAAGATATTACCGGCAGCGAGGATTCCTATCAAAGGCATAGCATCTACAGAAGTAAGTTTGGCACTATATTGACCGGAATGTTTCATATCTTCGGACTTATTGCTGATCGTCATGCCAACTGAAGCTGAGCCTTGATTTCCGCTATCCCAGAAAGTACATGCACCCGTCCCAGCAAAAACAATATCCTTATTATTTGATTTGTAGGTATCCCATTCCTCCATCGAGGCATTAGGAATCTGGTAAAGCGACTCGGTAGTGAAGGTGTTGATGGCAGCGTCCTCGCAACCGGGGCAGAAAGCTCGGTATTCATAGGTGGTTCCGGCCTTCAGACCAGTCAGCTTCACGGAATAGGAAGCCGAGGGGGCCTTCATGGGCTCGGAAGTTCGGACATTATGGCGGGCAGCGGAAGATTGTGCGGAAGAGGGGTAGGCCTCAGTCCAAGCTGAAGCGCCCTGTTCACGGTAACGGATACCGAAGCCCGTCACGGAGGCATCATGCAGAGAGGCTGTCAGGACAGCTGAGTGAGCAAGGACAGCCATCGGTTCGCGAGCAGGATCCGGGGCAGCCTGGGTCGTCACGGGTGCAAGATGTTCGACAGCATCCTCGGTATTGGCAATGCGCAATGTTCCGTAGCCGGTCTTGTGGAAACCGTTGGTCGATTCAAATTCCAGAGCGTACTCCTCGCTGCTCTCGGGGAGGGCGTCAAGGAAGGCCTTTGAGAAAGTCACGTAGACCTCATCCACTTCCACGCTGCCTTCATCGAGGGAAGGAGCGGCATCCTGACCATGGATCACCTCGACATTGATTCCCAATGCCTCCAAAGAAGTCTGGGTATCCTTATTGAGGATATTCATACCGGGTTGGAAATCGGCAAAATTAGCTGAAGGATTCCAAAGGATAGAACTCATGCCATCGTAGCCGATAAGGAGAACACGGATATCCTGAAAACCGTCGGCGCCTTTGACAACCTGTTTGGAGATATCGAAATCCATACCCCTCGGGGTCGGAGCGGGGAAAATCTCCACGGTCTCATCGATCACGGGCACTTCGAGGATGCGGATTCGGATAAGGGCTCCTCCCTCGTGGACACTTCCCTGCTCGGAAGTGACGTTAAGGCGATACTCATGGGCACGCTTCACATTCTCTATCTTACCCTCAGTAGCGAACTGGGAACCATCATCCTTCACGCCCGTCACCTTATAATTAAGGTCTTTATCGGCTGAAGGCATCATGAAATAACCCTTCTCGGAAACATTATCCTTGGTAAAGGTCAGAGAGCCTCGGGAATGGGAGAACTCGACCTGAAGGTCGGAGAGACCGGCAGAGAGGCTTTCAGGCGTGATCGAAGCGAGGACATTGGCGATATTGCAATGGAGGGTGAGCGTGTTTGCTCCTTCGGCCACCTCAAACGGCTGATAAGCGCGATAGAACTTCTGGGAGAAAGAAGCAGAAACGGAATCCCCGGCCCAAGCCTCGGCAACGTAGCTGCCGGTGTTAAGCTGGATGGAAGATGGGATATTGTCGAGTCCCTTATACTTGCGGATCACGCCACGGGAATTTTCAATATAGACAACGCAATTCTCGCGGAGCGCTTCCTGAGTTGGGGCAGCGGCGCGCGTCGAGCGGCGGGTGACCACATTTACATCGCCACGTATTTCAGTGTTGATGGAAAGGGATCCTTCGCCGCGACCCTCGAAAGGAGACTCCATAGCGCAAGAGGGAAGGAGGGCAGACGCAGCTACAGCAAGAACGGAGAATGAAAAAATCTTAATATTTGTCTTCATAACTGCAATCATTTATATTCGAGAATCAAAGACTTCGTAACTGTTCCGTTGGCATCCTTTATCATGAGCCTAAACTCAGCTTTACCGGAACCGAGACCGGCCATCAAAGGAACGAAGGACGAAAGATCCATACGGGCTGATTTAAGACCTCTAACATTTACAGGGAAATGAAATTTCTGAAGTACCTCGGCCATTTCGGGAGGAGTTTGAGCCAAGTTGAGATGGTCGGAGAGGCCGATGCCTTCAAGTACATCAGGTGTGAGCAAATCCGAAATAATCTGGCATTCGAATTCCTCTATCCCATTATCTGCTGAACTTGAAATCTCAATCACACACTCCAGACCTTCCGGAACCTCGCCGCCATAAAAGACAGAGGGAGTATCGAACTGGAAGGGGGCGGTTACAGTCAGTTCGGGGAGATCGCCCTCGGGATCCTGGGGGCCGGGAGGCGTCGGATCGTCGCCATCTTCTGTGGGGCGTTCATCATCGTCGAGCACCTCATCTTCGATTGTATCAACTCCGAGTTCAACATCAGTGACGGTGACGGAAGCGTCAACGGCAACGTTAGCATCCGAATCTCCACTGTCTGTGCCGTTATGGTTATGGAGCTTGAAGAGGATCCGGTAATGATTTCCCTTCTCGATGTCTGACATAGACTTGGACTCGACCGTGCGGACACCGTTGACATCGCCGTTGAAGACAGCGACGAGTGTTGACTCGGCAGTGTGACGGAAGAATCCGCATTTGCCGGATTTAGCCTCTGCGAGACCGAAATTCAGGGAGCCGACATCGCCTACCTTAACCTCCACATAGGAATCTTCCGACATAGCGTCCATGAGCATGGGGTCGAACTCGATTGAGACCTGGACGTTATCGAGGCGACATTCGATGGGTTCGATATAGCTTGTGATCTCATAGGCGGAAACCTCGAAAGCTTCGGACGTTCCGACATATCGGGGGTTGTCCCAATCGGCAGCGCGATCTTCGCCGTAATAGGCCGTGCAGGTATAGGTTCCGACGGGGAGAGTGATCACTTCCGGCATCTCGCCATATTTATATGTGGCGGCGGCCGAAGAATGGCCTGCGAGAGTGAAGGCCACCGTGAAATCATCGGGGGAAACCTCTCCGGCGCGGGTGCCGGCAAGTTTCAGATGTTCGAGGGCGTCAACACGGATGTCCATAGCCAAGGCTGACCGGAGAATCTGACCTGTCTCGCCGTCGGGCTTAAACGCCATCTCTTTCGAACAAGCGCCAAGGAGCAAGATAACTGCCACCATGGCAAAAGAAAATATCTTATTCATTATTTAGAAATTGCTTAGGGGGTATTACTTGCGAGCCTTGCGTGCATTCTTGGAAGCCTGAGGCGTCGGGGATGGGAAATCGTAAGAGAATGAAACATTGTTGACCCAGAGGCGGGAACCGACACAGAGCGACTTGTATTCATTGGTTGCGATCGTCTGTCCGGAAAGACCTGTTGTGTTGGTCACATCCTGGAACTTTTCTGGAACCGGAGCAGCCACGTTCGTGCCCTTGGCGGACTTAAAGCCTACATAAACCTTAGCTGCCTTGCGCCCGAAGGAAGACGGGGCATAAGTCAGAGGAATGTTCTTTACGGTGTACGCGGGAGTTGCGTTCAGTTCAAAGGATCCGGACGCGATAAGGTTGCCGGAAGCGTCGAGGACCTGGACAACGGCCTCGCCATGTTCATTCATGATCGGCTCGTAGCGATAGCTGAACTCAAGGTAAGCGGGACGGGAGCTGAAGTCGATGCCATTCACACGATGTTCCGTGCCATCGAAAGAATAGGAGCCAAGGAAGAGTTCTCCTGCCGACCTATTGGCAAAGGAGTTTGGAGCATTGCGGGAATACTTGGCGCGGACCGACAGACCATGGTTGTCGAGATCGGGCATTGTGCCTTTATGATCGTAGGCGACGCTGCGGATCTCCACCTCACCGTTGGAAACCATCGTGGAAGGAACCATGAACCAGGTGTTCTTGGTTTCCGAGCCTTCGTAACAAGTCTTGGCATTGATGGAAGCCCAACCCTGGGGTTCGTTTACAAGGATCGAGGAATGGTTGATCATTGTAGTGGCGCCATACTTGTATTGGCCTCCGGCATTGATCGGGTTGATATTTATCGTCTGAACAACCTCAGTGAACGTCCCGTTGGGAATCGGCGTGGAGTTCTCGGTTGTGAAGGGAGCTACGGACTTGGTCAGCTTTCCGAGACGCGCCTCGAGAGCGACATATTGGACACCTGGGGTGAGCCCATAAAGGGTGACGATTCCGTTTTCAGTGTCGCGGTCTTCCTGAAGGCCTGTGAAGCGGACGCCATCGTTATAGAAATCGA
>CAYZQA010000012.1:9869-51636 GCA_964480745.1 uncultured Sangeribacter sp.
CGGATGCTCTTGATCGGAGCGGTCACATACTGGCCATTCTCGTTGGGGACAAGGAAAGAAATCTTGTCGCGGAGTTCACTGGTTGTTGCCGAAACCTCTACGACGAGTTCGGTCGAAAGGAAGTCGGCAAGGGGGGCAGCGAGATCGAAATCGACGGGATTGACCGTGACGGAGACGGAGGCAGGGTTTTCAACCACATGGCCTCGCTGATCGACGAGCGACATTTCGATCGTGAAATTACCGACAGGGAGATGGGAGAAGAAATCATTTAGCCTGACCACAGCCATTTTGTCGACATTGCGGAAGAGTCCGGCGCAATCGACGCCTTCTGAGACGAGCTGCGCCTGCGTATCTGAAGAGGCGTTGACAAGCTCGACAGAGGAACCGAAGGCTGGCATATAATCACCGATCACATTGAGAGTGGCGCTCTTGATGCCTCCGAATGCGTAAAGATCAAAACTGCAATTCTGGGAAGAAAGGCCTTCAAGGACCTCAACCGGACCTTCAACGCCGGAAACGCGGATCTCAGGAGCCGGGGCTGTCCAAAGGTCGCCAAGGGAGATGTCGATGGTCTCGGCGACGACATCTTCTTCGAAGAGGACTTCGATGGCCGCATCGCCTGTGGAGCCGTTCAGGTCGTAGGTGATAATATAATGATGACGGGGAAGGGCCTGGAAAGTCGCCGGCTGGACTTTCACCTTCTCTCCGGCTTCATTTTCAATCGTAAGGTTGACCTTCACCTCCTCGGCCGGGTTAATATAAGCGGGGCGGCTTTCGGAAGAATGGAAAGTGACCGACGTATGGCCCGGGGTCTGGACGGAAGTGTTGTATATGGAAAAATATGCTTTGAAAGCGTCGGTGTAACGGACGCTGACCATTGAATTTGCGAGCGTTGCCGTGACCGAAACGTTTGTAGTCGAAGAAGGGGAAACGCGGACAGCGTCTGCCACGCCTTTGAAAACGGCATGGGCGAACCCTTCATCGTTTTCGGAGGCTCCGGGAGCGGTGTAGACGGCTTCCAGGGTGTAGTCACCGATAGAGAACTCAGTTTCGCGGTTGAAACCGTCGAGGGAAGACCAAGTCTTGGAGTAACTTCCATCGATTTTACTGAGGGTTACGGCGAAGTCTTCCGGGCGGGGGACAATTGAACTGACGGCATCGGCATCTTCGGCGCGGGTTGCGCGCATGAGGCGTCCGTCAGCAGAGAGATTCAGTTCGATGGCACCCTTTTCCGATGAACCCTGGAACGGGTCGTCGCTGCTGCAGGAAGCGAGGGTCGCGGCCAGCATACAGGCGGAAAAGAACACACCTTTTGAAAATTTTCTCATGTTACGGTTGTTTAGTATTTACGGAAGTAATTTTTGGCTGAGAGAACGTTCGGAGCCTGCTTGACTTTAAACCATAGTGGAATGGAGGGTGTCAAAGAAAGAATGTGGAGAGGCATACTTTCGCGGCGACTCGGCTTCTCAATGAAACGGAGGCAAAATTAGTTGAAAAATCCAAGTCAACCAACGAGAGTTCCGAAAAGTTGATAACATTGTCCAAATTTGACCAATTTTTATTATATGAAAAAGATTAGAATTACACTGTTATGCGCCATTTTGGCAATTTGGTGCGCCAATATGGCCAACGCGCAGAATTTAGGGGACGTTCTCGGCGGCCTTCTCGGAGGGGGCTCATCGAGCAGCACGTCGAGCAATGGGAGTTCTTCCAACAGCACTCTCGGGAACATTCTTGAGGGAGTATTCAGCAGTTCGAAGCTGAGCGTTGCGGATTTGGCGGGCACATGGACCACATCCGGTCCGGCGGTCTGTTTCAAGTCGGAAAATTTCCTTCAGCAGGCCGGGGGCGTGGCTGCGGCGGCAATGATCGAGAACAAGCTGGATCCCTATTATAAGCAGTATGGCCTGAACGGGGCAGTGTTCAATATCCAGAAGGACGGCACGTTCACTTTGACCCTCAAGAAGATGAAATTATCAGGGACTTTCACTAAAGGGACAGCCGACGGGGAGTTTGTCTGCTCATTCACTGCATTAGGGGGCATCAAGATCGGATCTTTCACGACTTACGTCCAGAAGTCCTACAGTTCGATCGACATCATGTTTGACGCCACGAAGATGAAGACGCTCATTTCGGCGATTGCGAAATTCACGGGGAACACACTGGCAAAAACGGCAGCGAGCGTGCTTGACTCGTATGATGGGCTGTGCGTAGGCTTCAAGGCAACGGGTCAGAGCGCATCGGGCAACAACACCAACCAAAGCATCGGCGACGGGATCGGCAACCTCCTCAACGTCCTTGGCGGCAAGAAATAAATTCCTTCAGACACCCATATTATATAGAAATGGACCCATGCATTAAATAATGCATGGGTCCATTAAATTATTTCAACTATTAGTTTTTAGAGTTTGGAGATGGCGGAGATTGCGGAGAGGTATTTGCCGATGATGTCGAATTCGAGGTTGACGCGGGTTCCGGGTTGGATGTGCTTGAAGTTGGTGTGGTCGTGGGTGTAGGGAATGATGGCTACTTCAAATGCTCCATCGATCTCTCCGCTACCGTCTTCAGCGAATTTATGGACCGGTTCGCAGACAGTAAGGCTGACGCCATTTACTGTCACCGAGCCTTTGTCAACCGTCAGGTAACCACGCTCGGCCAATTCCTTAGGCACGCGGTAAGCGAAACTATACCGCCATGAGCCGTCGAGCGTTTCGACTTTCTCGCAAACGGCAGTTGTGTCAACATGGCCCTGGACAATATGGCCGTCCAGACGACCATCTACCTTCATGCTTCTTTCCACATTCACTTCCGACCCCTCTTCAAGAAGGCCGAGATTCGAACGGTCGAGCGTCTCCTTGACGGCAGTCACCGTGTAAGACCCGTCGCCGGGAAGTTCCACTACAGTCAGACAGACCCCGTTATGACTCACGGACTGATCGATTTTGAGTTCCTCTACAAATGGAGTCTCAAGAGTCAGATGAAGGTTATCCCCTTCTTTACGCAAGGCCTTGACGCGGGCCGTTGCCTCAACTATTCCTGAAAACATATTCTATATGATTACTTTTAATACCGCTGACGCCATGCCATCGGCCTTGCTAATGCAAAACTACTCAAAATATCAAAATATCGCAACCAAATGAGGCGCAATATTGGGATTGACTCCAAAAATTCCTATATTTGTGGCGCAGACATACGACCCCCTCTAAGCCTCCTCCTAAGAAACCATGAAAGCGATACCCCTCCCCCCATCCAAGCAAAAGCCTGACCACTCACCTTCCACCGATGCACAGCGGATAGCAATTATCGGGGCAAATGGAGCAGGAAAATCGCGTTTCATGGAGGAACTCATTTCCGGGAGCAAGGGCCAAAGCTATTGTCTCAACGCCTTATCGGCCTTCTTTCCGGAAATTCAGGAATCGACCATGGAGGGTTCGATCGACGACCTTTACCGCTCTTCTATCCGACGTCAGAGTTACCTTCGCCAGGATGCCGTCAGCGAACTGGACAAACTGGAATATCTGCTCTTTGCCGACGAACTGGACTCGCTCATAAGCTTGAAGGAGGAACAGCGCGGAGGAACCCGCCACGGAGAAGGAGGGAAACTTAGAATTCCTTATACTCGCCTCGACACACTCCGGAAAATCTGGCGCCAGCTGTTTCCCGGAAGCCGGATAGAAACTCGGCAAGGGAGACTCATGTTTGCCACAATGTCAGGGACCGACCTCATCCCGACTCACCGTCTTAGCCAGGGAGAGAAAAGCGTGTTATATCATATCGCGGCAGTGCTTTACGCGATGCCGGAGGCAAAGATTTTCATCGACTCCCCGGGTCTATTCATCGACCATGGGCTACGCGGCCCATTATGGAACGCGCTCGAAACAGCGCGCCCAGACTGCACGTTCATCTACAACTCCGTGGATGTCGACTTTGTCATGACGCGCCCCGACTGCCTCTGCATCTGGGTCCGCAACTACGACTACGCGCTTCATGCCTGGGACTATGAACTGCTTCCCAAAGAGCGGATAAACGAGACCATGCTGATGGAATTCGCCGGGGCACGGAGACCTGTGATGTTTATCGAAGGGGACGCGGTCCATTCCATTGACATCCGCCTCTATTCCCTCGTCTTTCCGGAGATGACTGTCCGCCCATTGGGATCATGCAGCAAGGTGATCGAGACGACAAGGAGCTTCAACGACCTCGGGAGCCTCCACCATCTGAAGAGCGTCGGGATTGTCGACCGCGACCGGAGATCGGATGAGGAAGTGGCTTATCTGAGGAGGAAGCATATCCTCGTTGCCGACGTGGCCGAGATAGAAAACATATTCCTTCTTCCGGAAGTGGTCATGGCGATGGCCGACCACAGGGGGCGCGACGGAGGGAAAATCCTACGGAAACTGGAGCGGGAAATCGTCCGGATGTTCAAGGCCCATTCGGAGGAGCAGGCGCTACAGCATGTTCGCCACAAAGTGAAACGCGATGTGGAATGCAGGATTGATTCCCGGTTCACGTGCATCACGGCCCTTGAACTCCACCTCAGGGGGCTGGAAGGGAAATTGCAGCCGCGGCGGCATTACAACCGGCTGCGGGAAGAATTTAGCCGGCTGATCCGCGAAAATGACTACAGGGGGATATTGAAAGTGTTCAACCATAAGCCCATGCTGCCTGATTCGGGGGTTGCCCGGATGTTGGGATATACTTCAAAGGAAGATTACATCGGAGGGGTGCTCGACCTGTTGAAACACCATGGGAAAGAGGCCGAGCAGCTGCGCCATGCAATCCGGCATATCCTGCATGCCGATGAAGAAGGGGAATCTCAGTCGGAAGCAAAGGAAGAAACGCCTTCTCCAAGCAACAACCGAGGCGTCCAAGACGTTAACAATAAAGAAAAAGTCCTGACTCACCGGAATAAAAAACATGCCCGGAGACACTGACAATATACTCCCAAATAGCCCAAATAAGATAGAAAAACATATAAACATGAAAAAAGAACTCGCCATACTGCGCAACGACCCCTGGCTCGAACCATTTGCAGGGGCAATCGAAGGACGCCATCAGGATGTGATCCGCAAGATGGAGGAACTGACCGCCAACACGGGCGGATCGCTCAAACGCTTCGCCAACGCCTACAACTACTTCGGGCTACACCGCGAGAAGAATGGGAAATGGATATTCCGCGACTTCCTGCCAAATGCCACGAAGGTGCTACTTACAGGCACGTTCACAGACTGGCACGAGGATGAGCGTTACGCCCTCAAGCGTCTCCCCGACGGGACCTGGGAGGGGGAATTCCCGGCAGACGCAATCCACAACGGCGATCTCTACAAGATGCTTGTCTTCTGGCCCGGAGGTCACGGAGAGCGCATCCCGGCCTATGCGAGACGGGTTGTCCAGGATAACGAGACGAAGATATTTTCGGCTGAGGTGTATGCCCCCGAACATCCCTACAAATTCAAGATCGAGAAATTCCGGCCTGACACGAAACCTCTTCTCATCTATGAGGCCCATATAGGAATGGCAGAAAACAAGGAGGGCGTAGGCACTTACGAGGAATTCCGCCGCAACATCCTGCCTCGCGTAGCGAAAGATGGCTACAACGCTATCCAGCTCATGGCGATTCAGGAACATCCCTATTACGGTTCGTTCGGTTATCATGTCAGCAGCTTCTATGCAGCCTCTTCGCGATTCGGGACGCCAGACGACCTCAAACGTCTCATAGACGAGGCCCACTCGCTCGGGATTGCCGTCATCATGGATATCGTCCATTCCCACGCAGTCAAGAATGAGATCGAGGGGCTCGGCCGCATCGACGGCAGCTATGACCTTTATTTCTACCCCGACTCCCGCCGCGAGCATCCGGCATGGGATTCGCTCTGTTTCGATTACGGAAAAAATAGCGTTCTCCACTTCCTTCTCTCGAATTGCAAATTCTGGCTCGATGAGTATAAATTCGACGGATTCCGCTTTGACGGCGTGACCTCGATGCTCTATTACGACCATGGCCTCGGGAAAGCCTTCGGCGGCTACGGAGACTATTATGACGGCAATCAGGACACGAACGCGCTCGTCTACCTCACTTTGGCCAACATCCTCATCCATGAGGTCAATTCCCACGCGATAACAATTGCGGAGGAAATGAGCGGCATGCCGGGTCTTGCAATAAAGTTTGAAGATGGAGGCATGGGATTTGACTACCGTCTGGCTATGGGCATTCCCGACTACTGGATCAAGATGATCAAGGAGAAGAAGGATGAAGACTGGCATCCGACCTCGATCTACTGGGAGCTGACCAACCGCCGCGCAGACGAGAAGACGGTCAGCTATTGCGAGAGCCATGACCAGGCCCTTGTCGGCGACAAGACAATCATCTTCCGCTTGATCGACAAGGAAATGTATTGGCACATGAGCGAAGGGGATCAGGATGGGACAGTGGCCCGCGGAATGGCCCTCCACAAGATGATCCGTCTCGTGACGCTCGCATCCATCAACGGAGGCTACCTTAACTTCATGGGCAATGAGTTTGGCCATCCGGAATGGATCGACTTCCCGCGCGAGGGTAACGGCTGGAGCTACAAATATGCCCGCCGCCAATGGGATCTCGTTGACCGGGAGGATCTCAAATACAAATATCTTAACCGTTTTGACAACCGCATGATCGAGGTTGTCTCGGAAGTCTATAACTTCCAGGCTCTGCCTGTTGAGAAACTTTGGGAAAAGGATGACGACCAGATACTGGCCTTCCGCCGTGGCGACTTGATTTTCGTATTCAACTGGAGCCCGACACGCTCGTTCGATGGCTATGGCTTCCTGGCTCCGGCCGGGGAATATGAAGTTGTCCTCAACTCAGACGCCCCGGAATTCGGCGGCTACGGACTGACGGACGATAGCGTTCATCATCTGACGATGCCTGATCCTCTCTACACTCCTGCCGGGAAGGGATGGCTGAAGATGTATCTGCCGGCAAGGACGGCGCAAGTGCTCCGCATGGTTCGTCCGAAACCTTCCCATGCAAAGGGCGCCAAGACAGCAACGGCAAAGGAAGCTCCCAAGGCAACGGCTAAAAAGCCGGCTGCCAGGAGAACAAAAAAGAGCAGCGACAAATGAGCGGGAAGATAACTATAGCAATCGACGGCTACTCCTCGTCCGGGAAATCAACCATGGCGAGGGAACTGGCCCGGAGGCTGGGATATGTCTATGTCGATTCCGGGGCAATGTATCGCGCCGTAACGCTTTATGCAATCGAGAACAAGCTAATTGAGCCTGACGGGAAGCCTGACACGCAGGCTCTCGTCAAGGCCCTTCCCGGAATAAAGGTTGCATTCAGTCCTGCCGGGGAAGATGGCGTCCAGCATACGCTTCTTAACGGACGGGATGTGGAGAAAGCGATCCGGACAATGGAGGTCAGTTCGCTTGTCAGCCCCGTTGCGGTGATTCCTGAGGTCAGGGAACAGCTTGTCAGACTCCAGCAGGAGTTTGGAGAGCAGGGAGGCATTGTCATGGATGGCCGCGACATAGGGACCACTGTCTTCCCTCACGCTGAGATGAAGGTCTTTGTCAACACCTCGGCCGAGGAACGGGCGCGGCGAAGGATGCTTGAACTTGAAGAAAAAGGGATGCCTGCCTCATATGAGGATGTCCTTTCTAACATAAAGGAGCGCGACCGGATTGACTCCACGCGTGAAGTCTCCCCTCTTAAAAAAGCTGATGATGCGTATGAGCTTGACAATGGGGAAATGACGCGGGAGGAGCAGATGGACTGGCTTCTCCAACTCTTCGACAGTATTTCAAATAATAGATGATAACAGAAGAAAAATCAAACCTGCCGGAGATCGAGATCGATTCCAACTCCGGATTCTGTTTTGGCGTGGTCACGGCGATCCAGAAAGCAGAAGCCGAGCTTGGGGAGGAAGGAGACCTCGCATGTCTGGGAGATATCGTACATAATGCCTCGGAGGTGGAGCGGCTCCGCCTCCGAGGCCTTCGCACTATCACGCATGAGGATCTTGACGGAATGCGCGACACGCGCGTCCTTCTCCGGGCCCATGGGGAACCGCCGTCGACTTACGAGACGCTCGAACGCAACAATATCACAGTGATTGATGCGACGTGCCCGGTTGTGCTCCGTCTCCAGCAGCGAATAAAGAAAGCATATAAGGAAGCGAAGCAGGCCCTTGAAGGGGGGGAACGGAAGGAGATGCCCCTCATATTGATTTACGGGAAAGAGGGACACGCAGAAGTCAATGGGCTTGTCGGTCAGACAGATGGCCACGCAGTTGTTATCCAGCGTGCTGAGGATCTCGACCAGATAGATATTGACAGGGACATTCTTCTCTACTCCCAGACGACCAAGAGCCTTGAAGGATTCCGGGAAATAGTCGAGGAGATAAAGCGGCGTAAAAGGAGCGGCGGCTTTGAATATTTCGACACAATTTGCCGCCAAGTCGCTAACCGATCGGTAAAAATCAAGGAATTTGCTGCCAGCCATGACACGGTCATCTTTGTCACGGGCGCCAAGAGCAGCAACGGAAAGGTGTTGCTTGAGGAATGCCGCGGAGTGAATCCCCGGACATATGCCGTCACGGACAGTTCGGAGGTGGAACGGGAATGGCTGACGGGAGCAGACACGATCGGGATATGCGGGGCGACCTCCACGCCGGCGTGGCTGATGGAGAAAGTTGCGGAGCGAACAAAAGAATTGAGCGGAGGCGAAATCAAGAAAAGGGGAAAATAAGAATGATAGAGCAAAGAAAAGATCGTCAGCTTGCGGAGGATGAAAAGTTCATGCGAATAGCCTTGGAGGAAGCTGAGGCTGCAGCCCGCGAGGGGGAGATTCCGATCGGGGCAGTGGTCGTGTCGCGTGGACGCGTTATCGGCCGGGGGCACAACATGACCGAAGCACTAAACGACGTCACGGCCCATGCCGAAATGCTTGCTATCACGGCGGCCGCAAACACTCTCGGGGGAAAATACCTTCCCGACTGCACCCTTTATGTCACGGTCGAGCCCTGCCCGATGTGCGCCGGAGCCATCGGCTGGAGCCAGATGGGGCGAGTTGTTTTCGGCACGCGTGACACCAAACGCGGCTGCCTCAGTCATTTTGCGCCGACAAGAAGCCCTTTCCATCCCAAAACCATAATAGAATCCGGCATCCTGGAGGAAGAATGCCGGGAAACAATGCAGAACTTCTTTCGCCAATTACGTAAATAACAAGCGCTTAGCAACGCTAAGAATTTAATGGGATAGCCTCCACCAGGCCTTATTCGAATTGCGCGCTGAAAAGCAGACAAAATTTTTCGGCTAAAATTTAACAATGTTAAATAATTTTTATTAATTTAGGGGCGTGAACGAAGACTCTCTTCAGAGACAGCCTGAAATATATCGAACTTCCACTCATAGACGAGTAACATCCTGACATCATAATCAAAGGCTGCAACAAGGAGAGGAGAAAAGGATCGAACTAACCTTGACTATGAAAAGATTGGACAAAATCAAAGGCGCTCTATATGGTCTTGCATTTGGAGATGCCCTCGGACTCGGCGCGGAGTTTATGACGCGCAACGAGGCCCGGATGTATTATCCGGAGGGACTGCGCCATTTCAGCCAGATAATCCGGGATGCCCATCGGTCGGCATTCAAGCGGGGGGAATGGTCGAACGATGCCGAACTCACACTGCGCATGCTTGACTGTATCGTTGAGACCGGCGGCCTTGACCTCCTTGCTCAGGCTAAAACAATGAAAAAATGGATGGAGGATGGGCCAATCGACATCGTCCCTCTCTTTAGCCTTATCCTCAACACCCCCGGCTGGGAAGACAGCCCCATATCAATCTCTCATCATATCTGGAAGACACGTGGAGTCACTGAGGCGTCCAACGAGGCCCTCGTCAGGGGTTTCGTGACAGGGCTGACCTCCCCCACTCGCGACATTGTCAGGCATACCCGCGAACTCGTGCAATCAACCCACGATGACACCCGCTGCATAGCCTCAGCCACCATAATCGCTATGACAGCCCACTCACTCTTCCATAACGACCGCCTGCCGGAATACGAGCGGTTAAAAGAGATTTGCGAGCTTATCGACATGCGGACCATCCCCTATCTGGAAACGGCTCATCACGGACGTCTGGAAGACTTCCAGCTGGATGATGAGGAGACGCAACTCTATACGCGCAAGACAATGGGGGCGGCGCTCTGGGCGATGTGGCATACGGACACTCCGGAGGATGCGATCTACAGCGTGATCGACATGGCCGGCGATGCGGATACAAATGCCGCAGTTGCGGGAGGTCTTGCCGGATTGCGATATGGGTATGATGCCCTTCCCGCCGAAAAGGAGAAACTGCTGGGCAAAGAACGCCTTGATCTGCTTGCTGTCCGGCTGGCAGACCATTTGGAAAAACATCCTATAGAGAGGGTCCACTAAATGGCATCTGCGAAAAGCTGGATAGAGGCCATGCGCCTGCGGACGCTGCCTGCATCCGTGGCGGGCGTGATAGCGGGAGGAGGGACGGCTGCGGCATACGGATGTTTCCGGGCTGCTCCATTCTTCATTTGTCTTGCTTTCGCGGTCATGGCCCAGATTGTTTCCAACTTCGCCAATGAATATTTTGACTTCCGAAACGGACTCGACAAAAAGGGGCGGGAAGGATTCCGCCGCGGCGTGACCGAAGGGGACATCTCTCCCGAGGCCATGAAACGCGCCATGTATGGACTCCTTGCCGTTGCCTGCCTGACGGGTTGTTCACTCATTTATTGGGGAGGGTTATGGATGATTCCTGTCGGCATTGCAATAGCCATTTTCGCTCTTGCATATTCTGCCGGTCCCTATCCCCTGTCTCATCATGGATTGGGCGATGTGGCCGTCGTGATTTTTTTCGGAATCGTGCCTGTTTTCTTTACAGCCTATCTTCAGGCCGGCTCCACGGATGTCTGGCGACTGGCCATCCCTATCGGCTTGGCAGTCGGATTGATGGCGGCAAACATTTTGATTGTCAACAACTATAGGGATGCGGATGATGATAAGGCCGTAGGAAAGCGAACCACTGTCGTCATCTTCGGGCGGAAAGCTATGGCGACGGTCTATCTGCTGAACGGTCTGATTGCCGTCTGTATCATCGTGGCGGCTACCATTACCTTGATTCCCAAATCCCTTCAGCTCGGAGCCCTTTTCTATGCTAACGAGCATTACCGGCTCTGGACGGAGCTCAGAGAGCGCAGCGGCGCGGAACTTAATCCGCTTCTTGGGAAAACAGCCCTGACGATGCTCATTTTTACGGTCTGGGTCTCGGGGACGTTGGTGTTTAAGTGACAAGTTTTTAGTGACTAGTGACAAGTGAGTAGTGACTAGTGAGTAGTGACAAGTGGCTAGTGACTAGCGAGTAGTGACAAGTGAGTAGTGAGTAGTGAGTAGGGACTCGTTATTAGGGACTCGTTATTCGTTAGGAGTGGGGATAAGAAACGGGGTTTGGTGGAATGCTTTCCTTTTGTTAACTTTGCAGTATGGCCGAGAACAAACCTAACCGCCCACGATTCGAACCGATCCAGAAGAGCCAGACCGGAAAACTTCCACCGCGAGACACAGATCTTGAGGAGGTTGTCCTCGGCGCTCTGATGCTTGAGAAGGATGCCTACATGAATGTTGCCGACATCCTGACTCCAGATGCTTTCTACGATCCGATCAATGCCAAGATCTACGAGGCGATCTCCACGCTGGGTCTCAATCAGCGGCCGATCGACATGATGACCGTCACGGAGCAATTGCGCAAGAACGGAACGCTGGAAGAAGTCGGTGGCGCGGTCCATGTGACGGAACTGACTGCCCGCGTCTATTCGGCCGCGAACGTTGAATATCATGCCAAGATAGTTTCCCAGAAATATCTCGCCCGGCGTCTCATATCATTTGCATCGAAAGTGGAAGCGGACGCTTTCGACGAGAGCAACGATGTCGATGATCTTCTTCAGGAGGCTGAGGGACAGCTATTCGACATCTCACAGACCCACCTTAAACGGGAGGTTACGCAGATTGACCCTGTGTTGAACCTGGCTCTCGAACAGATCCAGACGGCAGCCAATACGCAGACAGGTCTTTCCGGTCTGCAGACTGGCTACAGGGAACTGGACCGCATGACTTCCGGCTGGCAGAACTCCGACCTGATCATCATAGCGGCCCGCCCGGCTATGGGAAAAACGGCTTTCGTGCTGTCGATGGCGAAAAACATGGCCATCGACTACAATATACCGGTTGCGATTTTCACCCTTGAGATGGCTAATGTCCAGCTTGTGAAGCGTCTTCTGAGCAACATTGCCGACCTTGAAGGCGAGAAAATCAAGAGCGGCCAGTTGAGTCCTGAAGAATGGGATCGTCTCAACTCGCGTTCCAGGGCGGCCTATAGCGCCCCACTTTATCTTGACGAGACCGCGGGACTTTCGATTACCGAACTGCGCACCAAGGCACGCCGTCTTGTCCGCGAACGGGGAGTCCGCATGATAATGATCGACTACCTCCAGCTAATGAATGCCACGGGCCTTAAGTTGGGCAGCCGTGAGCAGGAAGTGTCCACCATTTCGCGATCGCTGAAGGCTCTGGCGAAGGAACTTGACATTCCGATTATAGCCCTTTCACAGCTTAACCGAAGCACAGAAACACGCGAAGATAAGCGTCCTGTCCTTTCCGACCTCCGAGAGTCGGGAGCAATCGAGCAGGATGCCGACATCGTCTGCTTCATCCACCGCGAGGAATACTACACAAAGAGCGGCGAAGACAAGGAAGGGAACGACATCAGAGGGAAGGCGGAGCTGATTGTGGCCAAACACCGTAGTGGCGGCGTGGGTACGGTTCCGCTGAAATTCGTCGGTAAATATGCCCGGTTTGAGAATTGGGGAGAGGGGTATGAGATGATCCAGTCGGCCATGGAAGGAATGGAAACCCAAAGGCGCGAATCGAGAATGAACTCCGAACCGGCCTCTCCGGGAGGAGCCTCCAAGTTCTCCTTCCCCTCCGGGCCATCGGAGGGAATGCCCGACATGATGCCTGACCCGGGAGATCCGGTCGTCCCCTTCTAAAGAAACAATTTTCAGCATTTCCATAATCCATACTCATTTCCATAATCCATACTCATTTCCATAATCCAAACTCATTGTGGGACTAAGCGCTCCCAATAATGCATTTTTCGATGAAACGACTCCTTGCAATTATACTGTCTCTTTCCGCATCCGCTTCTATTTTACCTCTATTTGGATCAGGATCGGATGCGGGCTTGACCCAAAATCCCCTTATCTGGCAAGAATCTTTTGCCAATGGTAAAACCGGGCCAACGATACAGGTTGACGATGAAGCGGGCACGGGTATCTGGAAAATCTACGGCGACAGGACCTTCTCCGACAGCGTTGCAACTTTCGATGCCGACAATGGCATGATCGGAATGATTGCCCGCGAGAGTGGAGAATCTTCGCGCCTGCTGCTCGGGCCAATCGACTTAGCCGGCTCATGGCATCCGGCACTTTCGTTTCAGACTTACAATTTCAAATCAGAATCCTTGCAAGACTCTCCGGATAACAACTTAATCACCATCCTGATTGATGGCGGGGATGGATATGAGCCAATAAGGAGCGTTTCTGTCACCGAGGTTGGCGAAGGAACAGAGGGTTGGAACGAATTGACCATTGACCTTTCAGATTTTCGGGACGATACGGTCAAGATTGCGTTGGAAGTCACAGCTGAGAATTATTCACGGACCTTGATTGACGCCCTAACCCTTCGGGACCTTGCGGAACAGAATATATGTCTGACCGGCTTTTACGCGCCAGCGGCGGTTCGTTTTGGGCAAGAAATAGAGGTATTTGCCGATGTGGCAAATAAGGGGATAAAAGATATTGAGGAATTTGATCTTATTCTGAATAAGGATGGGGTCCCTGCTTCAACTTTAACCGGATTGAGCCTTGCTGCCGGGGAATCAAGAAGATTTGTTTTCAATCTGCCCACATCGATTCTTGACGATGATACGGAACTATACGTTGAGCTGAATAGCCAGCTTGATGAGGATCTGCGGGATAATGCTGCCGGTCCGCTTCTGGTTAAGATGAAAGAGACTGCTTATGCTCCGGTTCGGGAGATCAATGGAGCAATTACGGGTAATGGTATTCTCATTTCTTGGGTTGAACCGGACGCGATGGAGGAAATTTCCTATCCTGTCACGGAGACTTTTGAATATGCTGACACATCGGAGGGTTTCCCCACTGAGTTCGAAGAGTGGCTTTTCGTGGACAGGGACGGCGGTTCGGCCGGAGGTTTCAAGGAATTGGAATTGCCGGGGATAGGGATCGGTACTGCTCAGAGTTTCTGGGTGAATGATTCGGATCATGAAGTGTTCGGGGGTAACGGCTCGATGATAGCTTATTCGGGGAGAAAATGCCTTGCGCAGATCTATTCCATGGGAGAGACGGGGGAAATTCCCGTGAAGAATGATGACTGGGCGATCTCACCTCTTCTTTCGGAGGAGGCGCAACGAGTCACATTCCAGGCCCGCAGCTATGGAGAGGGGGATACTGCGGAACGGTTCGAGTTCCTTTATTCGATGACGGACGTGAAGCCAGAGTCTTTCTTTATGGTGGAGGAAGTCGATGGAGTTCCGAATAGATGGACCGAATATTCATTTGACGTTCCGGAGGGGGCACGGTATTTCGCAGTCAGGTGCACTTCTGAGTTTGCATTCATGCTTCTTTTGGATGATTTCAGTTTCACGCCGGCAAGCGGGAGAAATATTCAATTAGAGGGGTATAATGTCTATGTCCGCGGGGAAAAGATGAACTGGGACGGTCCTCTCAAGGAAGTGTGTTATGAGGTGGAAGTTCCAGTAAGTGTGGATGAGGAGATTCCACTCATGGTGACGGCTGTTTATAACCACGGGGAGTCAGCGCCATTGGAGGAGACGTTGATAGCTACCGGGATGGGAGCGGTGAAGAATGTGTCAAACTTAACGACTGAGGGGCAGAAAATAGTGGCACGTTCAGACTCTCGGGAGCGCCTGGTTGTTTACGGGCTTGACGGCAGGGAAGTGTATTCCGGAATGGTAGAAGGCCGAAAGGAGATAGTGCTGGCGCAAGGAATCTACATTATTCGGTTTGGGGAGCGACAGAGTAAAATTCAGTTACGGTAAAAAAATTTCACTCTAATTGAACCGAATTTGAGTGGGATATGTTTTAAAGACAAAGGATACAAAAAACACAAGGTTATGGAAAATAGAAAAGACAATCTTCCCAATTTGGAAGCAGAGAAGCTGAAGGCTCACAGCAAGAAGCATGAGAATAACAGCACGAAGAGGTCCAACAAGCTTTGGTTGTGGCTCGGAGTCTTGGTATTGGTGTTCGTCCTTCTGTGGTGGATTTTCGGTATCGGCACAGTAGAAGATCTCTCCGGCGTAACCAACGGATAAAAAAGAAATAAAGAAATAACCGGCCATTCAAGGTCCTTAAAAAGGGCGTGTTCCAGAATATCTTGACCGGGAAAAGGCATCGGAGCCACGGCTCCGATGTTTTTTTGTGCGCAATCCCGAAATTAGGTCCCTCCACTGAACAGATGCTTGCTTCGCTCGCTACTGATATGCACAGAAGACGGGTATTTGGTGATTGTTATTGCGACTAACAAGTCTTGATTATCCAGTTCTCCAGGCCGCGTTCGTCGGTTGAGAAGTTGGCCCCGATTAAATAGAGAGTGCGAGAATCAAGACGGAATTTTCCAGGATAGTCTCGGTCGTAGATCTGTTTTAAAGCCGCCTCTGCAGAGCCATTATATTTGAACTCGAAGACATACACATAATGCTCCATCCGAACTATGAGATCTGTCCTCCCTTTATTCGTGTGTTCCTCCATCCGGGAATCGGCTCCAGAAAGAGTGAACAGGAGATAGACAAGATTCTGATAGAATTTCTCATTATGCTGCTCATAAGGGATACCCTTTATCATAGTCTGAAAGCGAATCATAAAGGCTTCGGGTTTTCCTTCAGCCAATTCATCTTGAAATTCCCATAGCGAGAATTCTCCGTTGAGGTCTTTCATCTGGGGTGCGTAGAGAGGGAGCAATTGCTCGGCAAAACCGGTTTCCACCTCTTTGTTGGGAAACTGCAATTCGAAACGCTCGCCTACGGCTCTTTTGATAGTAAGATAGCCTGTTTGGAATAGCAAGGGAATGGGGTTTACATCGTCTATGCCAACCGCCTCCAAGTCCGATCTCATGCTCCGGGCATTATTAAGGGTCGGGAGTAATAGTTTTGCTCTCTTTATCCGATTGACCAGAAAGGTTGGAGTGCCGGTCTGGAACCAATATTTGCCAAACTCTTTAGAGGCAAGAGCCCTCAACACGCTGAACGGATTATAAAGCCTCGATCCTACAGGGGCAAAAAGATAGCCGTCATAATAGTCTCTCATACGAGAAAGAGCCGCCTCATCACTAATATTATTCCTTTTAGCCAGTTCCGTTATCCCCGGCATAAGATTTTCTTTGAGCTCTTCCTGACTCCACCCGCAAATATTGGCAAAATCATTCTCGATAGAAATATCCCTGAGATTATTGAGATCCGAAAAGATACTTACCTTATTGAAGCGCGCCACACCGGTTAACATGGCGAATTCAATATAACGGTCCATCGATTTCAGCACACCGAAGAATCCCTTTAGAATTGCCTGGTTCTTTGCAAAAAGAGCAGGATTATCCTCTATGTCGAGCAACGGTTTGTCGTATTCGTCAACTAATATCACCAGTTTATGGCCGCTCTGTTCCCATACGGTGCGGATAAGATAAATGAATCTTCCTGAAAATGAGTTTTCCTTTTCCTTAATTTCATATTTGTTCTCATATTCTCTTAAGATTCTATCGAGGATGAGTTCCAACCCATTTTCCGCACTATAGTTTTCCGCATTAAGATCTATATGGATCACAGGCCGTGGAGTCCAGTCAACATCCATGGCGTCTATCGCTAATCCCTTGAAGAGATGCCTCTCCCCGTTAAAATAAGAATGGAGCATCGACAGCAGAAGGCTTTTCCCGAATCGCCGCGGGCGACTCAGGAAGATATATTGTCCGCCGTCAATGAGCCGGGGAATATACATAGTTTTGTCTACATATGCATACCCTTCCTCAATTATCTTAGAAAACGTTTGGATTCCAATCGGGTATTTCAGCTCTTTCATATCTGTTAATGATAAAAGGTTGCTCCTCCTACAAAGTTAATAAAAAGAATGGAGTTAGACTCCGTCTCATAAAAATTCTCCAAATGTACTCCGATTACTGAGGACGCGATTTATCGCGTCCCTACTGGGAGGCGGTGACCATAGTCGTTGCGGTCTTGCAACCTGCAAGCCTAAACCATAATGAATCCAAATTTCTCACAAAATGAATAGAAATAGATTGGAGGCCGTGCGGCTCGAAGCTGCACGGCCTCCGTGTGTTCAACAGGGTACTGTTGATTAGAGGCGCCGCTCTGTTCTCTCCCGGCGGCTGGGAGTTGATCTGAGAATCCGGTTCATCTTAGAATCCGGCTCATCTTAGAATCCGGCTATAGGACGTTGCCTCGGTCGTGATAAGAATAATAGCTGTCGGAGGTTATTATGAGATGATCGATCAGCCGGAGGTCCATGACGTCGCAGGCTTCTTTTAGTTTCTTGGTAAGGTTCGTGTCCGGGCCGCTTGGCACAAGACTGCCCGAGGGATGATTGTGACAGAGGACAATCCCTTCCGCACTCCCCGCAATCGCCTTGCGGATTATTCCCTTGAGGTCGAAGACGGTCGAGGTTGCCCCTCCGCTGCTTGTACGGAATTTACCTATCACGCAATTAGCCCGATTCAGCAACAGGACCCACATCTCCTCGTGATCCAGATTGCCGATTATCGGACGCATGTAATCATAGATAACGGCCGGGGAATTTATCACTACTCTTTCCCCCATGCGCTCATGGCTATAGCGGCGGACAATCTCCATGACAGCCATAATCTGAAGGGCCTTGGCCTCCCCTATCGCCGTGTAGTCGCATAACTCCTCGAAAGAACGACGTTCAAGGTTGAGCAGCTTGCCGTCGTTGGCAGTCATTATATCGCGCGTTATCTTCGTGATCGGATTGCCGGGACTTCCCGCACGCAGGATAAGAGCCAACAACTCGGAAGTGGCCAACGAACCGATCCCATATTTGAGGGCTCGCTCGCGAGGCTGCTCATCGGCAAACATCTCCTTAACCGTCACAGTTTCCCTGCTCATAACCCTTCGTTCTTTCCTTTACGAATTTCCACTTCCTTTTCAATATCCCGACCACGCCGGAAAATTATCTTGGATACGTATGCTTTAATAAAGCCTGTGCCATATCCGACAAGCTGCACCATGGCCGCAACTATTGCCCGGCAGGCTATCCCGAAACTGCGGGTTGACCATAACGCGCCGACAAAGAGGGCAAGGATATAAGCCGCAAGAGGAATCAACAACCATGGCCAGAAGAAAGATCCGACAATAAGCGCTGCGGCTCCTAACGTAAAGAGGGCCGGAAGCCAGTGGACCAGCTTCATTGAGCCCGGATAGAGGAGTTCGAGCGTGATGCGCGACATTCCGAAGACATGGACCTGCTTCCAGAACTTCTTCATATCGACTCGCCGTTTGTGGAAGACGGCAACCTCCGGAAACAGCCGGATCGAGAATCCGGCGAGGCGGATGCGCGTGCTCATGTCGATATCCTCGCTGAACATCTCCCGAAAGCCACCGACCTTGTCAAAAACCTCACGCGAGAAACCCATATTGAACGTTCGCGGGGTAAACTTCTCCATCGAGACCTTGCCTCCACGGATCCCGCCTGTGGTCAGGAAGGCCGTCATCGAATAATTGATGGCCTTCTGAGTAGGGGAGAATGATTCATGCGCGGCATCCGGTCCGCCGAAACAATCTGCAGGATTTTCGGCGAGCGACCTCCGGAGGCGTTCCACATAATCAGGGGGCAAAATGACGTCAGAGTCGACAAAGACAAAATAGTCTCCGTCGGCTCTGACGATACCATGGTTTCGGGCTATGCTTCGCCCTTCATTGCTCTTCTTGTAATACTTAATCCGCACTCCGGGATGGCCTTCCACCTCAAGCGTCCCGTCGGCCAACTCCCTTGCGGGGAGCGACGGGACAGTCGAACCATCCTCCACAAAAATGGCTTCGAACCCTTTATCGGTCTGGGCCTCCATGCTTGCCACAAGGTCGGCCACCTCATCCGGCCGATTATAGACCGGGATGATAAATGAGAACAGTATATCGGAACTTTTCTTCACTGACCGACAGGATTTGGGATAAGACAGAGGGAGGGGAAATCTAATTCCCGGGGCAGAAAATCAACGGCCTATCAAGCCTTCACGCGGCCAACGTAAGAACCGTCGCGCGTATCGACCTCGATAAGCTCGCCCTCGTTGATGAAGAGGGGCACCTTGACAGTTGCGCCGGTCTCGACGGTAGCGGGTTTGAGGGTGTTGGTAGCGGTGTCGCCTTTGAGTCCGGGCTCAGTGTAAGTGATTTTGAGGACGGTCTTCATCGGCATCTCGGCGTAGAGGACAGTGTTGGTTGAAGCGTCGGAAACGACCTCGACCGTGTCACCTTCCTTCATGAAAGCGGAACCGGTCACGAGCTCCTTGCTGATGGGGATCTGCTCGAAGGTCTCGTTGTTCATGAAGATATCGTCCTCGCCGTCGGCGTAGAGGTACTGATAGGGGCGGCGTTCAACGCGGACATCCTCCAGCTTTTCGCCGATGTTGAAGCGGCGCTCGATAACGCGACCGTCGACAACGTCTTTGAGTTTCGTACGCATGAAGGTGTTTCCCTTTCCGGGCTTAACGTGGAGGAACTCCACGCAGAAATAGAGACGGCCATCGAGGCGGATGCACGTGCCGTTCTTGATGTCTTGAGCGTTCATCATTGCTTTATAGATCTTATGTTATATTCGTTTCGATGATTGACTGCAAAATTACTAATTATTTTTGAAACTTCGCGTGCCCTTCCTAAAAAGGGTTGAAAAATAGGGGATAAAGTGGAAGGATTTGGAAATTCGGAATAAAAGTAGTAATTTTGCAGCCGAATGCCGAAAACGCGTTAGGCCTTCACCAAATAATTTGCAAATTAAATAGATCTATAACAAATGAAAAGAACATTCCAGCCCTCGAACCGTCGCCGAGTTAACAAGCACGGATTCCGTGAGAGAATGGCCACAAAAGATGGCCGCAAAGTGCTTTCTCGTCGTCGCGCAAAAGGTCGCGCATCGTTGTCGGTGTCTGACCATATCGCCGGCAAATGATCGCCGACCGGGCTTTCGTAATGGCAAAAATAAGCTCCGCAAATCGCGGAGCTTATTTTTTTTACATCTTTTTTAGTTCTCCCCTCCAACCGAGGCGTGTCGCAGTCCGGCAGCTATTCTTTTTGCTTCTTGGGATGAAACAGAGTCTGTTGCCGACGTCTCCCCCCTTTCCCTGCAATAAAGATATTTATACGACAGGATTCTGCCAACCGCTTCATCCAGACGTTCTTCCGGAATGCGGCCCTCCTCCACTGCTTGCGTGATCAGACGGATTCCGGAATATGTGTCGACCGGGGCTATTATGATGTCAGCCCCCGCTTCGAGGGCTTTGTCAGGACCATATCCTTCGGCGCCTCCCATGTTAAGCGCATCGGTCAAAACGAGCCCTGAAAACCCAAGGTCATGCCGCAACAGGTCATTGATGACAGCCGGAGAGACGGCAGCCGGCAACATGTCAGGGTCTATGGATGGCACGGCAAGATGGCCAACCATAATTCCCGGCAATTGGAGCCGGATCCAATTGCGGAAGGGCCGGAGGTCGATCGATGAAAGAGAATGGAGGCTTCTGGAGATAACCCCCTTGTCCTTATGGGAATCTGTAGAAACCGATCCATGCCCCGGAAAATGTTTGGCGACACTTAATATTCCTCCCGAGGAGAGACCCTGGGCGTAGGCAGTGGACAGCATCGAAACCCGTTCCGGATCCATTCCGAAGGAGCGTTTTCCTATAAACCCGCCTCCCGAATCGACGTCAATCACTGGGCCCAAAACCATGTTGATTCCCAACTTGCGGCATTCCCGGGCAAGTTCTGCCCCATAGTCATACATTAGCTCCTCCCCTACTTTCTCATCAATAGAGCCGTTTGCAGGGAAACGGGGGGCATCAGCGAGCCGCATGGCCAGACCCCATTCAGCATCAATAGAGACAAAAGGGGGGATAGCCGACATGCGGACAAGGGAATCAACGAGGGCGGAAGCCCCGGCACAATCCCCTTTCAGCAGCACAATCCCTCCCACGCCTGCCCGGGCATACTTGCGAACCCGGCTGATGTCGGCCGGACCTGCCTCCGCATAGACTGCCGGCATAAAAAGCTGGGCAGCCTTCTCAGACACTGACAACCCGGAGAGCACTGAGTCAGCCCATTGGCGCGCATCATAAGTCAGATCCGTATCGAGGCGGCTGACAGTGTCGCCGAACTCCACACTCTCTTCACCTGAATTACCCCCGGCCCCTCCCCGACCGCAGGACATCATCATCCCTATCAAGATTATCATCCAGGGGAGGAATAGGCGACGGAACCTGCCGTTCGCTTTGTTTGGGCTGCCTTCCATGTGAGAGAAGAACTGAGAGTTGCAAAAACCGGGGTAGGTGGACTCGGTAAGGAAGTTATTCAGAACTTGATTTATAAGAGGTTATAAATCTTGGCCGAGGATCAGCGTCGACTTCTATCCCAAGGGCATCCAACGCAGAAAGATATTCCAGCATCCGGATTGAAATTTCCTGATCATCGCGCCAAAGGAGCTCATGCCGGCCCAAGGGGACCATGTCGTCATTTCCTTCCGCCACATAGTCTATCGTGGAGATCACATACCGGCCTTCGGGGTCGATCGGCTGCCCATGCAGCAACATAACCGGGTCGCTGGAAGGGTCTGAAGAGACAACCAATATATCCCCGCTTACGCCTTCTCCCCCTTTACGGGCCACGATCCGAAGCGTTTCCATCAGATCGGCCCCGGAGACTTCAATGAGTACTAAACGGTTGGCAAAGGGGAACGTGTTTAGGATCAGACCTTCAGTGATATCGCCTTTAGGCATCGGCTGGCGAATTCCACCGACATTTATGAGCCCGAGATCAACGCGGGGGAAATCAACATTCCGCATCCGGAGACTGTCTGCAATTTGACGGCCATAAGCCGCAGCGAAATCGCCTGCCCAATTGGCGTAAAGCCCGGTCCGCTCGGCATTCGGCATATCAACGCGGCTGACAGCAATCTTATGGGAATTGACCGAATCGACAGCCTGGCGGTAAGGTGCCAGGAATTCGACCATCCGGGAGTCAAACCGAGACTCAGGGAACCGGTCAGTGACAGGAATGAGGCGATATTCAGGTATGGCTTCCAGGTGATCGGTATCTATCCGGATATAGCCCAGATTGCGACCATATTTACCGGTCTGGGCCACCAGAACAGGTTTCCCTTCGGCATTGGGGATAATGTAGGGGGTGCTGGCGGAATTAGCCGGGTCTATCACAGTATGGCTATGGCCTCCGATAATTATGTCGATGTCGCGGGAAGCCCGGGCAAGGTCCGGGTCGCTGACACGTCCGTTCTCGGCCACATATCCAATATGGGTCACGGCCACAACAAGGTCGCACCCAAGTTCACGAAGTTCAGCAGCCGCAGCATTGGCTGAAGAAATAATGTCGGCATATTTCATGCCCTCATAATTGGACTTCGCTATCAGGCTCTCCGGATCTACATTAATCCCTAAGAAACCAATTTTCTTCCCTCCGGATTCTTTAACGACGTATGGAGAGAAAAGGCCTTCGGCCGCCGTTCCGGAAAAGTCGTAGTTGGCTGAAAGTCGCGAAGCCTTCACATCCTTCCAGTAGGCCGCCAACTCTTCGAGGCCGTTGTCAAATTCATGGTTGCCAAGAATGCGGACATCGTAATCCATCATGTTGAAGAGCGGATATTCCACATCTCCCCCGAAATATTTGAAATAGAGGGAACCCTGGACCATATCCCCGGCATCTACAAGAATGACGTTCTTCTCGGCCTGACGGACGGAATCAATAATAGCCTTTCGCTGAAGAATGCCTCCCACCCCGCTGCGATCGGTGTCGATATTGGAATGGGTGTCGTTCGTATGCAAAATGACAATGCTCTCCGCCATCAGCGGGGTTACGGCCACGGCTGCGGCAAAGAGCATCGCATTAATGAATCTGCGAATCATATTGTCGTAGATCTGTAATCAATAGCTGACGAGGACTTCACCCGTCATGTCGGCCGGCTGGTCGAGCTCCATGAGATGAAGCAGGGAGGGAGCGACATCAGCAAGACGGCCATCTTTCACCTTTGCGTCCTTATGGGAACCTATATAGATGAAGGGAACCGGGTTAAGGGAGTGGGCCGTATTGGGCGTTCCGTCCTCATTGAGCGCATGATCGGCATTGCCGTGGTCGGCAATGATGATAGTCTCATATCCATGGGACTTGGCAGCCTCGACAACTTTCTCCACGCAATTGTCGAGAGTCTCGACAGCTTTCTGGATTGCGGGATAAACGCCCGTATGGCCGACCATGTCGCCATTTGCGAAATTGACAACGATGAAATCATATTTCTCTTCATCGATGGCGGCAACCAGTTTTTCGGTCACTTCGGGAGCAGACATCTCGGGCTTGAGGTCGTAGGTTGCAACCTTGGGAGAAGGAACGAGGATACGGTCCTCACCCTCGAAGGGTTGCTCACGGCCGCCGTTGAAGAAGAACGTCACATGGGCATACTTCTCAGTCTCAGCGATATGCAGCTGTTTCTTGCCTTTGGAAGAGAGATATTCAGCGAGAGTGTCGGGGACATCCCCTTTGGAGAATATGACGTGGACGCCCTTGAAAGAGTCGTCATAGGGGGTCATGCAATAGTATTGCAGGTTGGGAATCGGACGCATACCATCCTCCTCATGCTGGGTGAGGACAGTAGTAAGTTCCTTTGCGCGGTCGTTACGGTAATTGAAGAAGATAACGACATGGCCTTCGCCGATGCGGCCATCGACAGTGTCATTGACGATCGGCTTGATGAACTCGTCGGTCACTCCCTCGGCATAGGATTCTTCAACGGCTTTGACCATATTGTCGGATTTCCGGCCTTCGCCATAGACGAGAAGGTCGTAGGCTTCCTTGAGGCGTTCCCAGCGTTTGTCGCGGTCCATCGCATAATAACGGCCGATTACGGAAGCGATCTTTCCGGCGCTTTTCTCGCAATGCGCCTCAACCTCGCGGAGGAAGCCGGCTCCGCTACGCGGGTCTGTGTCGCGGCCATCCATGAAACAGTGGAGGTAGACATCTTTAAGGTCGTAAGCTTTGGCCGTGTCGCAAAGTGCGTAGAGATGTTCAAGCGAAGAATGGACTCCTCCGGCAGACGTAAGCCCCATGAAATGGATGGGAACGTTGTGGTCGCGGGCATAGCTGAACGCGCTCTTTATTTCAGGATTGGCCATAAAGGAACCGTCGGCAATCGCGCGGTTGATCTTTACAAGGTCCTGATAGACTACGCGACCGGCGCCGATGTTGAGGTGTCCGACCTCGGAATTACCCATCTGGCCGTCAGGCAGACCGACATTCTCTCCGCTTGCCTGGAGTTTAGAATGGGGGTAATTGGCCATGAGGGAATCCATGTAAGGAGTCGGCGTATTGAAGATGGCGTCGTCTTTCTTACGATCGCCGAGGCCATATCCGTCAAGAATGATGAGAAGTGATTTCTTAGACATGTCTATAAAGATGATTTTAATTAGATTCGTTAGAGGGGTATCCCCTTAAATATAACAAACAAGGAAGAATATCTTCCAGCAAAAAGAATGACAGCCCAACCTTCGGGAGAAGGCCGGGCTGCAATCGGTTTGAGAGCGGACGGCCTTGGGGCCAATCCGATTCAGGCCACGGCCTGATTATTTCTCTTTCTTGACGAAACGCTCTTTGATACGAGCTTTCTTGCCGGTGAGGTTACGGAGATAGTAAAGTTTAGCGCGGCGAACCTTACCATACTTGTTGGTTGTAACCGACTCGATGAAGGGGGATTCCATCGGGAAGATACGCTCAACGCCGATACCATCGGAAATCTTGCGGACAGTGAAGCGCTTTTTGTCGCCGCTTCCGGCGATCTTGATCACTACGCCGCGGAACTGCTGGATACGCTCTTTGTTACCCTCCTTGATGCGGTAAGCAACGGTGATTGTGTCGCCGGGGCCGAACGCGTCAATGTTCTTCTTCGGAGTTGCAAAAGCCTCCTCAGCGATTTTGATTAAATCCATTTTTCTTGTTTGTTTTTAGTTGTCTGCAATTTAATAAGCTTCCATATCGGGCTCCGGAGGAGCGGGATGCATCTTACCAGAGATTGCGAAAGCGGAGGCAAAGTTAGTCATTTTTTTTCATTTACGCAAAAAATGTAGTAATTTCGCGATAGTCTATGCTCCTCAGAGAGGGGCTTCAATACACTCAGGAATGATTTTCACCCCTTCATATCCAAATCCCGGAAGCTCTTCGTTTGGAAACAAGGCCCGGAATCATAATCCCTCTATCATGATCGGGGGGAAAATAGAGACATTCGGGCGTCCGCTTGTCATGGGAATACTCAATGTCACTTCCGACAGTTTCCACGAGGCGAGCCGCCTCGCCTCTGCCGAAGAAGCTGCCCGAAAGGCTGTCGAGATGCTGGAATCCGGCGCGGACATCCTCGACCTGGGAGCATGCTCCACGCGTCCGGGGTCGCAGTCAGTCAGCGAGGAAGAGGAACTGAGGCGCCTTGAACCGGCCCTGGAGGCCATTCTCAGAGTGGCTCCGGATGCAGTTGTTTCGGTCGACACCTTCAGGAGCGGAGTGGCCAGGCGGTGTGTCATGGATTGGGGAGTGAAGATCATAAATGACATATCGGGAGGGACGTTAGATCCCGCGATGGAAGATACGGTTGCCGACCTCGGGTGCGGCTATGTCCTGATGCACATGCGGGGGACGCCCGAGACGATGGGGGAATTTACTGATTACGACGGGGATGTTGTCGCCGGCGTGATGATTGAACTCGCCTTTCGCCTCGATTCGCTCCGGCAGAAAGGCGTTATGGACGTCATAATCGATCCGGGGTTCGGGTTTGCGAAAACGGTTGAGCAAAATTACCGTCTTCTTGACCGGCTGCCGGACCTTCAGGAATTGGGGGCTCCGATTCTGGTTGGAGTGTCAAGGAAGTCGATGATCTTCCGGCCGCTGGAGATTTCCCCGGCTGAGGCACTTCCCGGCACAATCGCCCTCGGGATGGCCGCTATGATGAAGGGGGCTTCGATCCTCCGGGTTCACGATGTGGCAGAAGCTGTCCAGTCGGTCAAAGTCTTCGAACTGCTTACTGCCGCGACTCCCGAAAGCGAAAATGTGATTGTCACGGCCGACCGCCCGGTTCCTCCCAATCCATCGGCCAACAATTAACCCCTGCTAAACGGAAATGAGCCTTATACCAAATCCCCTACCCTATATCTTCCTAAAGCCATGATGATATCATTTGGAATAAAAGACATAATCGACATTCTCATTGTCGCGCTGCTGCTGTTTTATCTTTACAGGCTGATGCGCAACAGCGGTTCGTTGTCGCTGTTTTTCGGAGTGCTGGCCTTCATTGCCATCTGGGTGCTGGCCTACGAGATATTCGACATGAGGCTGACGGGCTCGATTCTGGACAAATTCATGAGCATCGGGCTGATAGTCCTTGTCATTCTTTTCCAGGACCAGATCAAGCGGTTCCTTATTGAGATCGGAGGTCCGGGGAAATGGAAACAATTCAAACGCATTTTCCGCCATGCGAATACGGAGGAGCAGGACCATGCAGAAATCATGAATGTCGTTTATGCCTGCATGTCAATGTCGAAATCCAAGACGGGCGCGTTGATCGTCTTCCAACGGAAAGTTCCTCTGGCAGATTATGAAAAGACCGGGGATGAGATTGATGCCGACATCAACGTCCGCCTGATAGAGAATATATTTTTCAAGAATTCCCCCTTGCATGACGGAGCGATGATCATCGCCAATCACAGGATAGCATCGGTCGGCTGCATCTTGCCGGTTAGCCACGACATGAACATTCCGAAAAATCTCGGGTTGCGTCACCGCGCGGCGCTCGGCATGAGCCAGGAGACGGACGCGATATGCGTCATAGTAAGCGAGGAGACGGGAGGCATATCCGTGGCGCGTGACGGCGCTTTGGAGGTGAAAGTGAGCGGTCTTGATCTTGAGCGCATTCTTTCGGCGGCACTCTGAAGTCTTACTCCTTAATGAAGTCTTACCCCTTGATCAGATACCTAAGAAATAGGGCCTCACTGCATGAGTTCGCCGATTGAGCAACTGAGGTTGACCATCAGCGAAGAGCCCGATTTGCATGGCAAGGCGTAGGCGGCTCCGAATGAAAAACCTCGCACCTTAAAGCCGAGTCCTGCTGAAAAGCCGGAGAGGAAATTGCGGTTGAACGACGCCATATCGGTGCGCGTCTTATAGTCATACGCAAGCGCGACATAGAATTTTTCCGACGGTTGGAATTCAAGACCGAAAATAAGGTGACGGAAAAGATTTGAGAAAAATCCGGATTTTAGTTCGACTTTTTCCTCCCCGGATTGATTGTACTCGTAATAAGGGATTCTCCACCGGGTCAGATTGTTGGCCGTGATGGAGATATACATCGGGGAATTGGCTATCGCCTGCATGTATCCGAGCTGGATGTCGAAGGGGACACGGTTATACGTGTCACTGAAGCGTTTTATCTGGCCACCCATATTCTTGAGGACGGCAGAGAAAGAGAGGTCGTGCTCGTCATCATAATAATTGACACCGAGGTCGGCCGCCAGGGCCATGGCGGAGTATTGCTCATAACTGCTGTAGGCTAACTTGATATTAGCCCCTCCGCGCCAGCGATCGGTGATGTCTCGGGAATATGTGGCCTCGACAACAAGGTCGGAAGGTTTGAAGGAACCCGTGGCTGTTCCGAATTCATCGAAACCCTCCAATGTTCCATAATTCAGATAGCGGATCCCGAGGGCCCAGGCGCTATGGTCGCCGATTCCCATTCCGTAGCGGATTCCGGCGAAATTGGCTGAGCCGAGATAGAGCATGTAGCTTGCTGCAATCTGTTTTTCAAGCTCAGGCCCAATCAAAGCCGGGTTCTGATCGGCCAATGTGACATCGTCATCAATTATACATATATTGTTGCCTCCCAAGCCATAGACATGGGAGGAGGATGTAATGTCAAGGAAGCCGTAGGCTGAGGCGAGGTCCTGGGCGTTTGAAATATCCGGCGCCAGGAAAGCGAAAGCTGCAAGAGCAGATATGGCCGCGTTCTGAATCTTCATCAACTATTTAACGCGCCACGGAGGCTCGTATTATAAAAAACAGGGGCCTGTATTATAAAAAGGAGGGCCAAAAGTCCAACATTTCTTAACTAACTTTAAACATTGGAAGATTGGAACTTTGACGCATAAGCCTTAAATTTGCAATAAAACAACAAGACAGCTAATACGCCATGGTGCGATTCACATATAAAAAGCATTTCCTCCTTCTCATAAAACCATTCCTGGCCCTGGCAGCCATAATCGCTGCTTCAAGCATAAACGGCCATGCACAGACCTACCGGGTCAATATTGGGACTTCCAATCCGGGATGTGTAAGCTACATGGAAGTTTACGAATATGATTATGTGACCGAGAAGCCATGTTTCCCGGGCGGGGATTCCCAGCTGATATGTTTCATTAACTCGACTCGGCAATACCCTGAGGAGGCTTATTCGAAGGGGGTCCAGGGAAGAGTGACTTGCTCTTTTGTTGTCAATGCCGACGGGTCGATCAGCCATGTTTCCGTGATCCGTGGAGTGGAGGCCTCGCTAAATAAGGAAGCTGTCAGGATAATCGCCTCCATGCCCGCCTGGACTCCGGGGAAATTGGAAGGGAAGGCAGTTCCGACGCGTGTTGTCAGATCGGTTCCGTTCCGGAAATAATCTGAAAAATATAGTCCCAAAAGGGGCCGCGCCAAACCGAGATGGTAATGGCGCGGCCCCTTTAACAAATTCTGCGTCTTTATACTAAAGTCACTACGAGGTCTTCATCGTTCGTTGCGAGGGCAACCTTGCCTTCGCGGCCAAGCCAACCAAGAGCTGCCATAAGCTCATCTTTTTTCAGCTTAGTAGCTTTCTTGAGACCCTTGAGGCCGAGCGTATGGGTATCCGAAGTTTCAAGGCATTTGTAAACCTCTCCGGCCCATGTTCCGATAGATTCAATGTTCATATCTCTCTATTTAAATTAAAAATTTAATTCAATTGCAAAGTTCTTAATAATTTAACAATCCACCAAATAAAAAGGTTGAAAAGTGTAATAATCCTGCGCAAAACCATAAATACCGCATCTCTATCAAGAGATATGCGCATGTTTTACAATTTTTTCGCCTTCTGAAATTATAACAAATTTATGATTAATTTTGTTAGATAAACGAATTCAGACAGAGATTTGGCAGAGGCTGGTTTAACTTTACCCCTCCTCCCAAAATGTCTTGTATTCGCAAAAACAGAGTGAGTAAAATGGGAAAGAAAGCGAAAAAGGCCGACCGATTGGAACGGAACGGAATTGTTGTCAGAAACACGGGCAGCTCTTATGCAGTCCGGCTGGAAGATGGCCAGGAAGTGGCATGCAGGGTCAAGGGCAATTTCCGGATAAAGGGAATCCGGACCACCAATCCTGTGGCCGTTGGAGATCGCGTGACGATTGTTTCCGCCGCCGATGACGCCGATTATATTGTCGCGGTTGAGCCCCGGAGAAATTACATCATCCGTCGCGCATCAAACTTATCGAAGGAATCCCATATCCTTGCCTCCAATCTGGATTGCGCGGCGCTGGTCATTTCCTTGCGGGAGCCGGCCACACCGACAACCTTTATCGACCGATTCCTTGCCACTGCGGAGGCTTACAATGTCCCGGCGATGATAATCATCAATAAAATCGACCTGTATGATGAGGAGGACATGGAGTTGGCAGACGCCATGAGCTATCTTTACACTTCAATCGGCTACCGCGTCCGGCTTGTTTCGGCCCGAACGGGCATAGGGATAGATGAGTTGCGGGATGAACTGAAGGGGGAGACCACCCTGTTGGCCGGAAATTCAGGCGTCGGAAAATCCTCCCTCATCAATGCCCTTGTCCCCGGAGCCTCGCTCCGAACGGGTGAAATATCCGAGCTTCATCACACGGGAATGCACACGACGACTTTCTCCGAAATGGTAAGCCTTCCGGGAGGGGGAGACATCATTGACATCCCCGGCGTCAAAGGGTTTGGCACAATAGATTTTGAGGCACCCGAAGTCTCGCATTATTTCCCTGAGATATTTGAAATTGGCCGCGACTGCAGATATAGCGACTGCAAGCATACGGGGGAACCGGGCTGCGCTGTGATTCCAGCCGTCGAGGACCATCGGATTGCCGAAAGCCGGTATGCTTCCTACCTCTCCATCCTTGAGGAACTGGCCGAAGAATCAAAATATCGCAAACCGTTCTGAGTCGGTTTGCGATATTTTTATCGTCAAGGGGTTAAGCCCAGTTGAATTATATTTAGGAATCAGGAGCGATTCGCGCGTTTGCGTTCATTTTCATCAAGGATTATTTTACGGATACGGATATGGTTGGGAGTCACCTCAACATATTCATCCTCCTTGATATATTCGAGAGCCTCTTCGAGCGAGAAGACCACGGGAGGGACAATCCTTGCCTTGTCGTCTGCGCCGGAGGCGCGCATATTGGTCAGCTTTTTGGATTTCGTTACGTTGACCACAATATCATTATCCTTGGCGTTCTCCCCTACCACCTGGCCTGCATAGACCTCTTCCTGGGGGAAGATGAAGAAACGTCCGCGATCCTGGAGCTTGTCGATCGCATAGGCGTATGCCGTGCCGGCCTCCAGGGCGATGAGCGAGCCGTTTGTGCGCCGTTCGATGTCCCCCTTCCAAGGCTGATATTCAAGGAAGCGATGGGCCATGATAGCCTCCCCGGCAGTTGCGGTCAGGATATTGTTGCGCAAGCCGATGATTCCACGGGACGGAATCTGGAATTCTATATCCACGCGGTCGTTGCGGGTCTCCATGGAGACGATTTCCCCTTTACGGCGCGTCACGAGGTCGATCACCTTGGAGGAATACTCCTCCGGCACATTGATTGTCAACGACTCAACAGGCTCGCATTTACGGCCGTCAATCTCCTTGATGATAACCTGCGGCTGGCCCACCTGAAGCTCATATCCTTCGCGGCGCATGGTCTCGATGAGAATAGAGAGATGCAGCACGCCGCGTCCATACACGCGCCATACATCTTCACGATCCCCTTTCTCCACGCGAAGGGCCAGGTTGCGGTCAAGTTCGCGATCCAGGCGTTCCTGGATATGACGCGAAGTCACAAACTTACCATCTTTCCCAAAGAAGGGGGAGTCATTGATGGTAAAGGTCATCGACATCGTTGGTTCGTCAATGGCGATTCGGGGAAGCGCCTCAGGCTCGTTATAGAGAGTAATCGTATCCCCTATCTCAAAATTCTCAAGTCCGACAATGGCACATATATCGCCGCTCTCCACTTCCTGTGTTTTCTTGCGGCCCATTCCTTCGAATGTGTGTAGTTCCTTTATCTTTTGGCGGGTTACGGAGCCATCCTTCTTGCAGAGCCCGACTTCCATGCCTTCGCGGATTGTCCCACGATGGACGCGGCCGATGGCGATACGTCCGACATAGTTTGAATAGTCAAGGGAGGTAATGAGCATCTGCGGATTCCCCTCAATCTGCTTCGGGGCCGGGATGTATTCAATGATCGCATCCAGAAGAGCCGTAATGTCTGAGGTCTGGTCTTTCCAATCGCGCGACATCCAGTTCTGCTTCGCCGACCCATATATTGTGGGGAAATCGAGCTGGTCTTCCGTCGCGTCAAGATTGAACATAAGATCGAAGACCATCTCGTTCACTTCATCAGGACGGCAATTAGGCTTATCGACCTTATTGATGACGACAACGGGCTTAAGCCCCATACTGATGGCCTTCTGCAGGACGAAGCGCGTCTGTGGCATCGGCCCCTCGAATGCATCCACGAGTAGAAGGCAGCCATCGGCCATATTGAGGACTCGCTCAACCTCGCCACCGAAATCGGCGTGTCCCGGAGTGTCAATGATATTTATTTTAGTCCCCTTGTAGTTAATGGAGACATTTTTGGAAAGGATCGTGATTCCACGTTCACGTTCCAGATCATTGTTGTCGAGGATGAGTTCGCCGGCATTCTGATTGTCACGGAAAAGATGTCCGGCGAGAAGCATCTTGTCTACGAGCGTCGTCTTGCCATGGTCGACATGGGCAATAATGGCGATATTTCTTATATCCTGCATGAGCTTGATTTTTCAGCTGCAAAGTTACTAAAATATGCTGTATAACACAAATTCGCCCCTTGACGCCCCATATCCCGGCCTTTATTCCTTAGCTGACCCGGCATCACTTCGCGACGAAGGAATTATCTCGTCGCGGGGGCTACGGCTGATGGGGGCAGGCGCGGCATTCCGTTTTACGCCTCCTGTCTTCCGGGCAACTTTCTCCCCTCGGGAAACGCTATCTTTCCTTGCCTTTTTCTTTCCGCTATCTTTCGCTCCCCGATTTTTATTTGGTTTGGCCCTCTTGTGGTCAAGCGATAGAGAATCCGCCGCAAAGACTGTCACTTTACCATCCGGAGCAGGAGCAACGGAAGCAGGACGCAGCAACCAGCCTCCTACTCCTATCAATAAGGCCACAAGGAGCAAAATGACCGCCCCTGTACGTTCCGACTTAGAATAGCCTTTTCCCATCTCTCCGCCGATCAAACACCAATCTGGACTTGCACACGCAGGCTATCAGAAGGGATAACCGATTGCGAGATGGAAGGCAAAGGCCTTACGGGGAAGGATGTTGAAATAACCCGGCTTTCCGGTTTCATACGGCGCATGAAGGCCATACCCGAGGTCACCGCGGATCACCATCATCCCGATGTCGACACGCAGGCCGACACCCGTTCCGAGAGCAATATCGGGGAAGAAATCTTTAGCCGTGAGAAGTCCTCCGGGGCGCAGCGGATCCTTTTTCATCAGCCAGATATTGCCGGCATCGACAAACAACGCGCCGTGAAGAATGCTCACTATCGGGAATCGATATTCACAGTTGGCCTCAAATTTGAAGCTACCTGTCTGGTCGAAGTAACCATTTGCTTCAGCAGCAGCGGGACGATAGGAACCCGGACCGAGAGAACGGACTGTAAATGCGCGGATAGAATTGGCGCCGCCAATGTAGAATTGTTCGGCATAGGGCACTTCCGAGGAATTGCCATAGGCATGTTCGGCGCCTAGAAGAAGTCGGGAAACGAGCCATTGGTCACGTCCACGGAAGAGACGTCTGGAATAGACAACCTGAGCCTGCGCCTTAACAAACTGCGAGAAGGGAATGCCAAAAATCTTCTTTTTGCCTTTCTCCCCGAACAAGCGCCAAAGACCCCAGAAGACGTTGCCACCTTCCATGAGATTGAGCGTGAAACTGACCCCGTTGATCCGCGACCTTTCAAACCATCGGTTGTAGTTATACGTGTAACTCATCGCGGGAATAAACTGGCTTTCGAAACTCAAGGCAACCGCGGGATTCTGGGCCATTACGGAATCGAAATCATGGGTTGTCGTGAGCAGTTTTGCATAGGTCAGCTTGAAGGGGGTGAACTGGTTGTTGGCACGCCGAGAATAATTCCACTCGTAGGAGATGCCGGTCTTGAACTCTGCAATCTTGAAGAAGGATGGACGGTTAAGGAGATCGGCTCCGAGCGTTATGTTTGTCCAGTTAAGCTCTGAGTTTGTTCGTCTGATAAATTTGGGGGCAAGGAGCCGGGGGAAAGCGAGAGTTCCCTGGAGGCCGAACTCATAACTGTTCATCAGATTGCTTCGGCCCGAACCGGTTTGCCATTCATAGCTTCCAGTCAGGTTGATAGAAAGACGTTCCGCTCCGCCGAAGAGATTGTTGTGGGTAAGGCCGAGGGAAATCCCGGGGCCGAGATATGAATTGGATTTAGAGGTCAGGTTGGCTTCCACCGAGGCCTCCATTGAGCGTTGGAACTGGCAGGTGATATACAAATCGAGGGTCGGATCAACAGCCGATGTATCTGCCGGGACAGCCTGAAGCTGAATATTTCCAAAAATCCCAAGGCGTGCAAGACGTTCCTGCGTACGTTCCATATCACGGACGGAGAACAGCTTCCCTTTCCTGAATGTGATTGAGGAAGTGATCATATTCGGACGCAATTTAGCCGGACGCATCACAATGAGATCTCCCTTGGCAGTGTTGATGGTGTCAGGCGTGCCGGGATGATTCGTGCTTCGCCGCTCGATTATGGTCGTAATTTTGCCGGTCCGGAACTGCCGCTTGGCCAAGGGGGGAACATTGTCAGCAATGGCAAGCTTGATTGCAACGCGCTGGGGAGTAATCAGGGTGTCGGCGAGAAACTCAATGTAATCGGGTTTGAAGTAATAGTATCCCCGGTTACGCATCGAGTTAGCGATCTTGATCCTCACGTCAGACAAGGAATCGACACAGAAGCGTTCCCCCTTAACCAGATATGTGCTCTTCCGGGCTACGGAATCGATAAACCTATCTATCTTTGAACCTGAATTAAGATAGATAATACTGTCTATGAGGTAAGGTTCCGAAACATCGATGTCATAAACGACATTTGCGATCTTCGGATTTTTTTTAGGCTCCAATTTATAAGAAGCCCTTGAACGGAAAAATCCATTGTTGTCGAGGATAGTCTCAATGGCCTTCACGCGAGCATCCGGCCTGACATCCTGGATCAGGACGGGTTCGGAAATAAACTGGTTGGCAAACCATCTTATCAGTCCCTTGGCAGAATCCCCCTTGGCATTGTAGATCCAGAGTCCCAAAGGGAAAGGATAGCGCCGGTAAGGTTTAATAAAGGGGATTGCATTGTTTGGCTTTACGTCGACGGCATTAATAATGTCTGATTCGACATCCGAAGGAATTTTATCCCCGTCATGTGAGAAAAAGTGGAAGTAAGATCCGTTGTAAAGCGTCTCCCCGGGACCGAGACGCTTGGTTGTCGAACAGGAAGGGAGAAGGAGGATTATGACCGCGAGCAGCCATAACAGACGCGCCGATGAATATTTTCGGGACGGAATATGTTGTGAACAGCTATGCATAATCATTCTGTTTCGTTTTCCTTGATTGTTTTAAGAATTTCCTCCACGCTATCCGGGAGTTCCTTGCGTAGGGCAGCTGAATCAGCCGGACTGAGAACAGGCACGGTGGGTTCCTGCCTGCGACGACGGCCGAATCTGAAAAGATTCCTAAGATTACTGAGCGAACGACGCATGACGAATGCAACTCCCATTTCCGTGATCTCGCCCTCGAGGATGCTCTCATAGCCGACATGGCGGAAGAGCCGGACACTCATGTTGAGGGTCTGCGTCTGCTTGAGGATATATTCGAGCGACACATCGCTGACGAGGTTGTTTGCAAGGTTGGCATCGGGGGAGGCATCCGTGCTGTAATTTCCTCCCACAAGAATCTTGAAGCGATTGTTGAATAACGACTTCGACAACTGATAAGAGTAGCTTGTCTGAGTTGAGGAATTTCCATCAACCATCCGGTTGTATTGGTCAATGCCGAACGACAGATCGACGCCCCTCACATTCTGTGCGAGCCATGAATTCAACTGGCTTTCCAGAAGAGAATAGAGAATGTTTCCGCTAAGGTCGGAATTGGCCTTTGTCCCCGAGCTGGAATACTGATTGTAGAGAAGGAGGTTCATCGCCTGAGTCTGGCGTTGGTCGGGGCTCATCGTCTGAATCTCATTCTGTATTGCCAGGTCGTCGGTCGATGCGAGATCAAAGCCCATCTTGAGATTCTCCAGGGTGTTGGTCACGTCAAGGGTTATGAGGAAGTTGACCAATCTGGAATTTCCTCCTTCCGTGACATTGGCCTTCAGTTCGTCATAGGCCGTAATATCCAGAATCGGGTCCATAATCTCTCCGTTCCATCTCACCGCGCTGGCAGGATTGAAGGAGAACATTCTCTCCCCGATCACGGGAATAGAGTATCGGACGAAGCCGTCCCCGAGGGTCAGCATTCCGTTGAGGGTCATATCGCCCATATAGTTCTGGAAATACCGGAGATTCGCCGTAGGACTGATCTCGAGTTTGTCAGTCCCGTTGGTGGAGAGCATAACAGTCACCTGCGTACCCGGAGAGATGGTCAGCCCTGCCTGGATTCGCATGTTGAGGGGCGACTCCACTATGGAGTCGCTGGCTGCCACCTGGGTAGTGTCATTGAAATTGACAAACTTAACTACGTTTTGCTCCTGAGACTGCAATTCGGAGGGAGCCATGTTGAGACGATAAGTGGCGTCCGTTGTGCCGAGAAGATTGACATTCCCGTTGATGTCAAGACGTCTCATCGGGCCTTTAATCCCGGCATTCAAGGTCAGGAAGATTTTTCCATAGAGATCGCCCTTCGAGCGTTTGTCCGTGTTCAGCAACTGAAAATTATTTGCATTCACATCGAGGTCAAACAAGATGTTGCTGAACGAGCGAGCATTAACCGTTCCGGACAAAGTCAAGGGATTGGCATTTGCTCCCTGAACTGCAAAATTATCGAACGTAACGATATTGTCTGTGACGGTCAGCGGAGAATGTTCCAGCTTGAGCGAGGAAGCCATGATGGGGATACCCACGTTAACCGAGTCGAGGGCCAGACACCCGTTAAGGAGGGGCTCGGAGAAAGAACCGGTCATCCTCACGCGGC
This sequence comes from uncultured Sangeribacter sp., assembly GCA_964480745.1. Lineage (GTDB taxonomy): Bacteria > Bacteroidota > Bacteroidia > Bacteroidales > Muribaculaceae > Lepagella. The sequence continues at coordinate 46,752 of CAYZQA010000012.1, forward strand.
CATTAAGCCACCCCGACAGATTGACATTATTCCCTAAGAAGGGGTTGGCAATTTTAAGGGGGAATCTGGTAAGATTCAGTCCGATGCTGTCGGCTTTCAGGGCGCCATCCTGCGGCGAAAGGCTGGCAAACAATCCGACGGCCTTTTCCCCATCCACCATTAGACGGGCTTTGATGTCGGAAGTTCCCTGCAGGCCATAGGCTGCGTCAAAATCAAGATCGAAGTCTCCGACACGATTCCTTTCATAGGTCAGATTGCGAATGCCGAGTGTGCCTCGACCGTCAAGTTTGGAATCGGCATAGTTGATCTTCATATCGGCGTTGACGGCAGCCGTCACCGGAGGCGCATTGAGGGCCAAGCGGAGGAAGTCCTCGACATGGAGGTTGTCAATTTTAAGATGAAGCTGGTTCTGGCCAAATTCCCCCGGCTCGGTCTTGGCGAGAATGCTGCTCTGCGCACTGCTTGCAAGAAGATTTGCCTGCGTGGCAAAGGTCCGCATATTGACATCAATGAAGTTGTCGGCATTGAAACTCCATGGCAGGTAGGCGATAGTGGCTTTAAGCGGAGTGAAGTGGACCGAAACCACACTGTCCATCAAGGAGGCGGTGAGACCGAGTCGATAGCCTGTCTCCCGCTTGATGTTCTGCTGGGTCAGGAACGCACCGAGGCGGTTTTTTCCGAGATAGCCGTTGACATTGACCATGGCAAACTCATCCATTGTTCCGGGGCGGTTTCCGAGATGGGCCTTGTAATCGAGCAGTGTGCCGCGGCTCTTGAGATCGAGTGTAACCGTGTCAAGGCGCAAGGAGCCAGTGGAGATATTGAGGGCATCTACATAGCCGTTAATCAGCGAGTCATGTGCAAGGCGGACAGCAACCGTATCGAGTGAGATTCCTGAAGGGCCAAGGAGCTGGGAAAGGAGCCCCCTCCCCGAAGCATTTACATCCAGAGAGAACGGAGGGAGCACTTTCGCGAGCGTGTCGACATTCAGATTTCGATCCTTTATCTGAGCGGCCATTATAGTCGACGCTGCCGTAAAGGAGTCGATTAGCTTCTGGACCCCTGATTCTGATTTGAAATCAAGATATGTCAGGAGGGATTCAACGTTGAGGGATGTAGAAAATGGATCCGTCTTCACCTTTGCTGTCACGCCGGCAGGAAGGTGGATGAACTGATTCGGGAGATTCCAGTCGAGACGCTCGACACTCATGTCGACATCATATATCCATTTATCGGGGCTTGCAGTGCCGGCAATCCATATATCGCCACTACCCTGACAAAGGGAGTCAGACAGGCCGAGCATCTGAAGGTTCAGGTCGCGAAGAGATGCCCGGATGTCAAACGTATAGTCATCGGGATGAATCTGCCCGCGCCCATCAAGACTGAAATCGAGCCCGGGATTCTGCGACCGGGCCACAAGATCCAGAACGCCCTGACGATCAAGAGTGACATCGGCGTAAATGTCGCGTAATATCTGCTTGTTATATTCTATGGCGGAAATATTCACGATTGCATCCGTCACGGCGCGGCCGGACATGGGGTTGAACCCTGCTCCGGTTGCCTTGACATGGCCCGACACATGGCCTATCCCAATCGAAGGGAGGAACTGTCCGACGTTGACACGATTCAGCGTCACATCGGCGTCATAGCTCTCCGGGCCGAGGGCCACTTTTCCGACAGCAGCCACATCGCCCGCGGTGGAAGTCAGATTGAAATCCGCGCCATAGGACGTCCCGTTCGCATTGGCATTTCCTTTGATATGGAAAGCCGGAATCTTCATCTCGCTGTCCCCCATGAAACGCTCCGCGACGGAGGGATCGCTCAAAGTCCCGTCAAAATCGAGGGCCGCCTTAAGTTTCTTGAAATCCGTGACATTCTGCGCCCTCCCCTTTGCTTTAAGAGCTATGACCTCCCTAATGGAAGCGTCAAGACGGTCGACTGAAAGATTTGCCAGAGTGCCGGCAGCCTTGACATTGAAATCGAGAGGGTTGCGTCCCGGAATCATTGAAGTATACGTCTTCAGATCGGGCATGAAGGCATCGATGTCCGGGAGGCCGATGCGACCTTGGGCGTTGACATGCATATCAGGGGCAGCCCCTCCAGACATCATGGCAAAAGGAATCACTGCCGTTGCCGCAATTTTGGAGTATAGGGTCTGCAAATTCACATCCTTCAGCCCGAGTCCGATGGAATCAATGGAGACAATCCCGGACCCATTCTTGATAGCAAGGCCGGATCGCTCGGTTGCCTGTAACCTTGTGAGAGGGAGACGGACCGTGCTTGATTCATTATAGAAATCTTTCAAGCCAATTCCAGCCACATTAACCTCTATATAATTGGCATCAAAGCCGGGAAGAGGCTTGGCCCCTTTTATCCCATAATGAGCCTTGACATTATCTAAGGAAATGCTGTCGCCCCGGATCACCATCGGAGGCCCGGAAGAAGGCTGTGAAGGAGGCGCGGGATGAGCTGCGACCCATTCGGGAGTGGGGGCAAGGTAAGTGAAATGGCCATCGGCCACTGCCGCAAGTTGCCATTCAACGAGGTTCTTACCGAGATCCACCTTGGCGTTTCGGATCTCCACGCTCTTCATATTGACATCCATTGTGTCGATAGTCGGAAGCATGGACATTGCGAATGTGAAGTTATTGAGCTTCAGATCGCGCGCTTCTATCAGCATCGGAGTCGATGTAGAAGCCGTATCCACAGTATCTTTCTTCTGCTTCCAGACGTCCATGAAAAGGCTCAGGCGTCCGTCAGATAAAGTCGCCTTATTGAGCAGGATGCGCATATCGCGGAGATTCATGGCGCTCTTGTCGTCAACATCCAGGCGACCTGCATCCACCTTCAGAATCATGGACGTATCCGGCGCAACCATTCTGTAATGTCCATCGAGAAGCATGAGCTTTTCGATATCGAGGTCAAGGGAGAAAAGGGGAAGAAGCTTGACATCGGCAATGACCTCTCCGGCGCGCACCATCGTATCGCCCGAGGCCTCCACCACTGACACCTTCTGCAACGAAACATCCAGGGGGAACTTAAGGCGGAACCGCCCTATCTCAATCTTCATGCCGGTTGACTTGGCGACCATGTCGGACGCCACCTTCACGGCCATGTCCTGGACCGGGGGAAGATACAGCAACACGGGGATGAGAAGGATGAAGATAAGGATTCCAAGAAGAGTCTTAAGGGTTCGCCTCAACCAGGTCGGATGGATGAAGTGGCGCTTGGCCACTTTCCCTTTGGTTTGGCCGGGCTGCCCCTCTTTCGGTCCTTCAGGATTATCTTCAGGGAGATTCTTTATATCGTTGTTATCGTTTGTCATGATGAAGGATAGGATTACGCGGCGGCTCACGCGACGCCGGAAAATCTCGTGAAAATGCAAAATTAACTAAATTTCGCATTAGTTGAAACATAATGTCCTATCTTTAGAAAAAATTTCAGCGAAGGCAATCTCATTCACGAGAATTGGGGCGGCCTCCGAAAGGAAGCCGCCCCAATGGGATGTTTTCTAAATTAAGGCTTAGACGGGGTCTTAGTTAGCCTGATGAGGCTGGACGTTGATGAATTTACGTCCTTCCTTACCTGTAGTGAAGACTACGATACCGTCGATGAGGGCGAAGAGAGTGTGGTCCTTACCCATGCCTACGTTGAGACCGGGGTGATGAACCGTGCCACGCTGACGTTTGATAATGTTGCCTGCCTTGCACTTCGCTCCACCAAAAATCTTAACACCGAGTCGTTTGCTTTCTGATTCGCGGCCGTTCTTAGAACTACCGACACCTTTCTTATGTGCCATTTCTGTTTTCGGTTTATGCGGTTACTATTTTCTTGATCATAACTTTCGTGAACTGCTGGCGATGGCCGTTGAGACGGCGATAGCCTTTGCGACGTTTTTTCTTGAAAACGATCACCTTGTCACCCTTCACGAGGGGTTCGAGCACTTCGCATTCAACTTTTGCGCCTTCAACTGCGGGAACACCTACAGTCACGTTGCCGTCAGCGTCAAGAAGAAGAACTTTGTCGAAGCTAACCTGCTCGCCGGCTTTTACCTCGTCGCCGAGGTGATGAACATACAGATACTTGCCTTCCTCGGCCTTGAACTGCTGTCCTTTGATTTCTACAATTGCAAACATTTTTTGCTGCACTAAATTAGATTATCATCACCGCAAGGCGGCGTCTCCGGGTCCTTCCCACATCCGGAAGGGTTGTCGGGGCGCTCTTTATCCAGCCTCCACGGCATTTGCGACTGCAAAATTAGTTGATATGTTTGGAATTTCCAAATCTTTTAGCTAATTTTGCACCGCTTTTCGCGGAAAAGTCCCCGCGACCCGAGAGAGGCCGGCGGAAAGGCTTTTGGCAGAAAAGCGCCAATTCATAATTAACCCAGGTTGCGCTTCAAGGCAACCATAAAATTCTCTCAAACATGCATCTTTCTGCAGAAGAAAAGAAGAAGATTTTCGAGACTTACGGAACAGGCGCCGGCGACACTGGCAGCCCTGAGAGCCAGATTGCACTTTTCTCCGTGCGCATCAAGCACCTTACCGAGCATCTAAAGTCGAACAAGAAGGACTACACCACAGCCCGCGCCCTCAAGGCCCTCGTAGGCCAGCGTCGCAGCCTTCTCGACTATCTGATCCGCAAGGACATCAACCGTTACCGCGCGATCATCGCCAAGAAGGAACTCGGTATCCGCAAGTGATCTGATTTTCATCCAGAATCTACAAAGGGAGCGACCTCTACGGTTGCTCCCTATTGTTTTTTTGACCCTTCGCCTGATGAGCGAAAGGGACATAAAGAAAAAGAGCTCATGTTCTCACATGGGCTCTCTCTTGCGCTTCAGGATGGGCTTGAACCAACGACCCCCTGATTAACAGTCAGGTGC
>CAYZQA010000013.1:0-50052 GCA_964480745.1 uncultured Sangeribacter sp.
ATCTCGACATCGTCGACTGCAACGCCGGAAACCATGGCAAGGCTTTCGCCACCAATTTCAACCCCGAAATCAATATCCGCGAAATAACTCAGAAAGGGAAATATTATGAGGATGGGAAATGGATCGAGACCGAGAACCTCGCCATCCACCGCCCCCTCAATTATCCCAATATCGGCGAACGCGAGAGCTATCTTCTCTACCACGAGGAGCTCGAGAGCCTCGTGCTCAATTTCCCGACCATCCGCCGCGCTCGTTTCTGGATGACCTTCGGCCAGGAATACCTGACCCACCTGCGCGTGATCCAGGACATCGGCATGGCCCGCATTGACCCCATCATCTACCAGGGTCAGGAGATTGTCCCCATCCAGTTCCTCAAGGCCGTTCTGCCCGACCCCGGTTCGCTCGGAGAGAACTATACGGGCGAGACCTCCATCGGCTGCCGCATTTCCGGCCTCGACAAGGAGGGCAAGAAGTCGACGTTCTACATCTGGAACAACTGCTCCCACGAGGCTGCCTACAAGGAGACCGGCGCCCAGGCCGTCAGCTATACGACCGGCGTCCCCGCCATGGTCGGCGCCATGATGTTCCTCCAGGGAAAGTGGGTCATGCCCGGCGTCCACAATGTCGAGGAGTTCGACCCCGATCCCTTCCTCGAACAGCTCGCCAAGGATGGTCTCCCCTTCTCGATCGAGGTCAACAAGGATATTGAATTCTCAGAAGAAGACTAAACGCGCTCTCCCCTCATGGATAAGTTCAAAGCCTTTACCCTCGGCGGCGCACTCCTCGCGCTCCCTGCCCTCGCGGCCATCATGCCCCCGGCAGGCTCTTTCTCCACTTCCGGCGACACGATGCTTATCGGCACTCCCTCCGGAACGGTCACTGTCAAGCCCATCACGGCCGACATCTTCAAGGTCTCCCGCGTCCCGGCGGGCGTGAAGTCGTTTGCGTTCCCCCGCTCCCAGAGCTCCGTCCTTGACGGCAACCTCGCCGGCGCGACCTGGTTCGCAACCCCCGATGAGGTAACCTTTACAACCCCCTCGACGATCCTTACGGTCGACCGTCACACGGGGCGCACAATCTTCCTCAATGCCGACCTTGACACGCTCCTCGTCGAGTCCGGCGGCGTCGACAACCGCGCCGACCTCAAGCGCGTATCCTTCGCCAACGGCCGCGCCCAGAATTTCTATGGCGCCGGCGAACGCGGCCATTCCCTCCGCCTCAACGGCGACACGCTCGTCATGTATAACCGCCAGAACTACGGCTATACGGCCGGCGACCCGCGCATCTCCCAGATGGGTATCACGATGCCCTGGTTCGCCTCCGATGCCGGTTATGGCGTCCTGATGGATGATTACAACAAGGCTTCCCTCGTGCTCGGCGAGGATTCTATCGTCTATGAGTCCGAGACCCCGAAGCCCCTTTCCTATTATTTCGTCAACGGCGAGGGGTCGCTCCCCGGCGTGACTTCCAATTTCACTCGCCTCACCGGCCGCCAGAGTCTTCCCCCTTTCTGGGCCCTCGGCTACATCACGTCGCGCTATGGCTACCATAACGAGCAGGAAGCCCTCGGCGCAATCGATTCGCTGAAGACCCGTGGCTTCCCCGTCGATGGAATCGTGTTCGACCTTTACTGGTATGGCAAGGAGACCGACATGGGTCGCCTCGCGTGGAACACCGACCAATTCCCCGACCATCGCCGGATGCTCGATTCGCTGAAGAGCCTCGGCGTCAACACCGTCCTCATCACGCAGCCATATATCAACAAGATCGGCGCGATCGACAATTACAATGAGCTCGCCGCCGGAGGAATGCTTACCCGCGATGAGAACGGCAATCCCCATGACGTGACGACCTGGGTCGGCGAGGCCGGCATGTTCGACATCTCCAACCCCGCCACGCGCGATTGGCTCTGGAACCGTCTCCGTCCGCTGACGGAGGAGGGACTGGCAGGATGGTGGGGCGACCTCGGCGAACCGGAGGTCCATCCCGCCACGATCCGCCATGACAATGGCGAGACGGCCGAGCAGTTCCACAATGTCTACGGCAATGAGTGGTCGCGCCTGATCTACGATGGCCTGCGCAAGGATTTCCCCTCGATGCGCCCGCTGCTGATGATGCGCGGCGGCACGGCTGGTCTCCAGCGCTATTCCGTATTCCCCTGGACCACTGACGTCTCCCGCTCCTGGGGAGGCTTGCAGCCCCAGATCGCCCTCATGCTCAATTCCGGCCTCTCCGGCCTCGGATATATGAGTTCCGATATCGGCGGCTTCGCCGTGGATCCCGAGAAGCCATACGATCCCGAGCTATATGTCCGCTGGCTCCAGATGGGTGTCTTCACGCCTGTCTTGCGCACCCACGCCCAGCAGCAGCCCGAACCATACCATTATCCCGAGCAGCAGGAGATTGTGAAGCGGTTCATCAAGATGCGCTACGAGTGGCTTCCCTACAATTACACCCTCGCTTACGAGAACGCCGCTTTCGGTCTTCCCCTTGCCCGGCCGGTCAATTTCCATTCCGAGGCCGGAATTGTCGATGCGAATTCGACCGACGAGTATCTGTGGGGTCCAGACATGCTGATCGCGCCCGTGATGACTGCCGGCGCCCGCCAGAGGAAGGTGGCATTCCCAGCCGGATCGACCTGGTACGACTGGAACAACGTCGCCAAGACTTTCAAGGGGGGAACGACCGCAACCGTGGCTGCCCCGCTTGCCGAGCTGCCGATGTTCGTTCGCGCCGGGGCGTTCATCCCCCTCTATACGCGTCCGATCGACAATGTCACCCAATATGACCAGGCTCATCTGACCGTCAAATATTTCCACGCAGCCGAACCGAGCGAGTACACGCTCTTCGATGACGACCGTCAGGATCCGGAGTCGCTGGAGAATGGCCGTTTCGCGCTTACCCGTTTTGCCGCCACGCCTGCCGGAAACGGCGTCAGCTTCTCGATTGCCCGTGAAGGCTCCTACGCCGGTATGCCGGCCATGCGCCAGATAGCTTTCGATGCCGTCGGCGTTGCCCGCCCGACATCTGTGGAGGTAGACGGCAAAGCCGTTCCCGCCTCAGACTGGAGCTACGACACAGCCACGCGAACCCTCCATCTCAACCTCCGCGTAGCCAACTCCCTGACCTTCTCCTTCAAATAAGCGAGCAGCCCCAGTAGGGACGCGATAAATCGCGTCCAGTCTTCAACCTGCCGCAGTAGGGACGCGATAAATCGCGTCCATCAAAATCCCGATAAATCAAGATGAATCCCGATTTTCCTGATTAATCAAGATAAATCAAGATTAATCCTGATTAATCTCGATAAATCCCCCGAAGGGTATATATTAACATATTTTCAGAAAGCACTGCCGATTCCCGGCAGTGCTTTCTTCTTATTTTGCCTTCGTTAAAACTCAGCCAATTGCTTTATTCTATTTTTTGCTTTATGAAGAAAAAAGGTTCCGTTATCGAGTTCACAGCCTGTCGCGATGCCGAGCTCCACCGGGCGTTCATGGACGTCCTCAGAGAGTCGCCACTCACGGTCCGCTCACTAAATCAAATGTTTGCCCTCGCTGCCGCCTCTCCTTGCTCTCGCTTCTGGGTGAGCGAGGAGAGGGCCGCGGAAGTGATTTCCGCTTTGCTCGCCGGAAAGGAGTTCCCCGACATGTCGCAGCAGAAGCGACGCATGTATGGCGAGATCCTCCGCCGGGTCCGGCCCATCCTGCGCGAGAACCCGGGAATGCCCGTATCGCATGCCGTCTTTGACGTCGTCAACAGCCCCGCACCGGAGTTCTACCTCACAACCCTCTCCACCCGCTCCATTATCTATCGCTACCTCAGAAAACGTAAATCCCGCTAAGAAACCATAAATCCCGCTGACCATGACCGACTCACTTTTCAATTCCTATGATTTCATTCCGGAGACAACCTCTGACCCTCTGTCTGAGAATGCGGAGATGACTCCCCTCGTTCCGACCGTCGATGAACTTCTCGCTGAAAATGAGCGACGCCGTATGGAGGCTGATGCTCCTTTCGACCCCATCTCGGGACTCGGCTCCGTCGGGGAGCGGTTCAAACTTGATCTGCCGGGCCTTGGCGACTATCCCCTTTACCTTCCCGTTTCCATGCGGTCGATCCCGGAGATCGACCGTCTTGTGGAGGCGGATAGCTTTGAGGGGTTTCTCGCACGGGAGTTGGGCCATGCCCCTTCCCAGCGTGAGCGCGAGGCATGGGCCGCCCGGTTCCAACGCCTCCGCTCGCTCCATGATTTCCCTTTCTGGGCCGCTTCCTTCGTCTACATCAAGACTAAAGGGGGAGGCGATGACCGGCTGTTCGTGCTCAATCGTCCCCAACGGCGCTTCGTTGCCGAATTGGAGGATATGCGGCTTGCCAACAAGCCTATCCGGCTGATCCTGCTGAAGGCGCGTCAATGGGGAGGGAGCACTTGCGCCCAGATCTACATGGCCTGGCTGCAGCTCGTCCATGCCAAGGGCCTCAATTCCCTTATCATTGCCCATCAGGCTGTCGGAAGCGATGAGATCAAGGATATGTTCGACCGTATGATCTCGGCCTATCCCGACAGGCTGCTTTTCGATGAAGGGGAGCTGCCGAAGAAGGGGGAGAAGAAGACGCAGGGAGTGGGACGCTCAGGAGCCATGATGCGCGTGCCGGCGCGCAATTGCAAGATCAAAGTCGGCACGGCCGAGCGTCCCGATTCATGCCGAGGCGGAGATTATTCCCTCGTCCATTGCTCGGAGGTCGGCATCTGGAAGGCGACCCTCGGCAAAACGCCGGAACAGATCCTCCGGTCGGCTTGTTCGGGAGTCCTTCTTCGTCCTTTGACGATGATTGTCTACGAGTCGACGGCCAACGGAACGGGCAATTTCTTCCACCGCGAGTATGAGGCCGCGCGCCGGGGCGTGTCGCAGTTCCGGTCGATGTTTGTTTCCTGGTTTGAGATCGAGCAGTATTCCGCGCCTCTTTCCGACAGCGAGCGGCGAGCATTCGCTGAGCGCCTACTGGCAGAGAAGGATTGCGAGGCGGCTGCCAACGAGCGGCGTCAGCCTGGAAGCTATATGTGGTGGCTCTGGGAGAAGGGGGCGACCCTGGAGGCGCTCGCATGGTATGAGGCGGAGAGGTCGAAGTATTCCGACCATGCGCTGATGGCGGCCGAGTATCCTTCGGATGACGTGGAGGCTTTTGTCCATTCCGGAGCGAGGGTGTTTGACCGTTACCGTGTCGAGTCGCTGAGGGGCGATTGTTGCGCGGCTCCAATGCGTGGGGAGATTGACATTCCCGGGGCGAGGGAGTTCGCTTCCGGGATTGTCTCCGATGCGGTCCGCGCTTCGGCTATCCGCGAGGCCCGGTTTGTTTCCCTCCCTTCGGGAGGTTGGCAGATCTGGAAGCTGCCGGAGGAGGCGGCGGGCGAGAAAATTGCCGACCGCTACGTGACTGTTGTCGATGTCGGCGGCCGCGGAGTGAAGAGCGACTGGTCGGTCATTGTCGTGCTTGATCGTGCGCCGATGTTGTCGGGTCTCGGGCCGGAGGTTGTGGCGCAATGGCGCGGGCATACTGATTTCGACATCCTTGCATGGAAGGCGGCCTTGGGGGCGTCGTTTTACGACAATGCGTTGCTTGTCATCGAGAGCAATACGCTGGAGACGCGCGACCCTGACCGCGATACGGATGGCGATCAGTCGGGGTTCATCCTCAACCGTCTGCGCGATGTCTACCCGAATCTGTATGCGCGTCCCGGAAGCGAGGAGGAAGTGAGAAGAGGAATGCCGGCCCGTTATGGCTTTCACACGAATGTGGCGACCAAGCCGATGATTATCGCGACGCTGGTGAAGGTTATCCGGGAAGGGTTATACACGGAGCGGGATGAGCTTTGCCTGGACGAATATCTGAGTTACGAGCGGCGTCCGAACGGCTCCTTCGGTGCGATAGCCGGCGCCCACGACGACCTGCTCATGACCCGCGCGATAGGCCTCCACATCTGCTTCCACTGCATGGACCATCCCCACCGCGTCTCCGTCCCCGCGGCCGGCAGGCAATCCCCCTACCGCCCGACCCGTCGCCGCCCCGGCTTCCACTCCTGGTAAACCCGAAACCAATTAGGAATGAATAATATTGGCATAAGTAATCTCGGCCTCGTGATTGGGGAATCGAAGAGTAACTCGCCCGAACAATGGTTGATAAGACGCTATCGTCAAGTAACCTGTTTTGAACAAGAGCGGCACTATATCTTGCTCCTCCGGTTCTACTGCGACGAGGCTCTCGCGGCTTCTTACTATTCCGTTTAACCGGGCCATCGGCAGCCCTTTTTCCTTTATCCGTTTCGCCATGAAGGTCGGCGTACCGGTCTCAAACCAATAAGGCTCAATCTCTCTGTCTCGAAGCGCAAGCATTACGCTGAAAGGATTATAAAGACGTTCTCCCTCCATGGCAAAAAGATATCCATCGTAAAAGTCTCGCAAAGCTTCTATCGTCGCCGCGTTGCCCTCATTGCGCGAGCGAGCAAGTTGATCGATACCGGGCGAGAAAGTAGAAATCAATTCCTTTTCTGTCCAGCCGCAAATCCCGGCGAACTCCCGGCTCATGGAAATGTCATGGAGATTGTTTAGGTCGCTGAAGACACTGACCTTCCCGAACCGGGCCACTCCTGTAAGCATGGCAAACCGAATATAACGGTCCATCGATTTGAGATTGCCGAAGAAGGCTTTAAGCGTCCGTTGGTTTTTGTCAAACAACTCAGGATTTTCGGCCAGATCCAGCAGAGGTTTGTCGTATTCATCAACCAGGATCACTACTTTCTTTCCCGTCTTCTGCCAAGCATTTTCAATCAGCGACCTAAACCGTTGGGAAAGAGTCCGGTCACGCGGATCCACACCATAAACGGCCTCATAACGACTCATCTCCCGGATAAGTATACTCTCCAAGGCCCCTTCGATTGAGTAGTTCTCGGCGTTCAGGTCAAAGTGGAGCACCGGTGAAGGACTCCAATCCAGATCCTCGTCCTTCTCCAGAGCCAACCCTTTGAATAGGTCTCGGCGTCCTTCGAAATAGGCCTCGATTGTGGAGAGAAGGAGACTTTTCCCGAACCGCCGGGGACGGCTCAGAAAGTAATAGCCCTCCGTGCGGACAAGGGTGGCGACATAAGAAGTCTTGTCGACATAGGCAAAATTCCCCTCGATCAGCTTCGAGAAAGTCTGGATTCCAATCGGATAATTCATAATCAAAACACTAATTACGCTTCAGCTGTCCGCTTTTCCTAAAGAAACGCGCCCCAAAGCACTCCTCCCGCAAATATAACAATTTTTACCCCCTCCCTCCAAATTAACCTCTCCCGACAGCGTGAATTATTGACTGAGGCCTAATATCATACGGAAAAAACACGTCATGAACTGAATCATGAGCCATGGAAGGATACCAAGTTACTGCTCACGGGATTCTGATCCACAGGTATTTATTCAATAACTGAAGGAGACTCTTAAAAACCAGCCAAAACAAGAGAATTGGGAAGTTCGCTCTTTATCCTTCAAAAATTTCATTAAATGTAAGTTTTTTTTAAAAACATTAAATAATTTTATATCTTTGCATTCAAATAACTCAGGCCAAAATTCCTCAGATTTTTTTAAAAGGCAAATGACTATGGAAAATATTGAAAAATTCGGTCCCTTGACCATCCAAATCAGACGCAGAATGGCTTTATTGTGCGCTCTGCTTATGCTTGTCGGATGTGGGCTGGAAGGATTTGCAGAGGACCATTCCACAAGCTTCGATCCTATTTTGAAAGTTGGGAAAAGGTGGAAATGGAAATTATGGGATCCCGCTTTTCCGGAAATAGACACAGCTTCCTATGGTGACTGGATCACGGTCACGGGCGATTCTATCTTACCGGATGGCCGGAAAGTCAAAGTTATCTCCGGGAAACATGGTGTGATAGGAGTTGGCTATGAGGACGACGGTCATGTTTATGTCAAGCCCGTTCCGAATGATTATTATGATGAGAGTGAGAATGAAGAGACTGAGTTCGAGGAGATTTTAAATTTTAATGTCAAGGTTGGCGAATCATTCAATCCAGGGAAAGTTGTTTCCGTGGAAACTCTTTCCATTCTTGAACACCCAAGAAAAGTGATTACATTTTCTAAAGGAGGCGACTATAATTATTGGATTGAGGGTATTGGGAGCCCAACGGATTCATATCTAATCCCAAATGATCAGGAGCTGCCCATTGGATATGTGTCCACATTGGTGGAATGTTGGCAAGATGATGAGCTAATTTATTCTGAAGAAGCGTTCAATAAAGCCACAGGAATGCAATCCATCCCCATGGTCAAAAACGAAAGTAGTCACCAACTTTTCGACCTCTCGGGCAGACTGATTCAACAACCTGATGCCAAATCTGTCTACATTAAAGATGGCAAGAAATTTCTGGGGCAATAGTTATCTTTGATAACGGTGCGCCGCATCAGAAAAATGAAGTTTAGAAAGTAGTGCTTGCTCGTGGTCAACGGCAAGCACTACTTTGTTTTGTCTGATGTGAGTTACTTATGAAATCAAAATGGAAGAATTGTTCGCGCCGTTAATATAGCCACTTTCAACTTTTTTTATTACTTTTGCGTATTTATGGATAAGACCGCCTTCCGCATGTCGCCCAAGGCCCTAAGTGATATATACCGTGAAAGAAGAGAATTTCGATGAGTCGGCTAAAGTTATCGAAAATGCCGCCAATTCCGAATATAAATATGGCTTCACTTCCGACATCGATACCGAAATCGTACCCCCCGGCCTCAACGAAGATGTGATCCGTTTCATTTCCGCGAAAAAAGATGAACCCGAATGGCTCCTCGATTTTCGCCTTAAGGCTTTCCGCTATTGGAAAACCCTCACCCCGCCTCATTGGGCCCACCTCCGGATCCCCCCAATCGATTTCCAGGCCATCTCCTATTACGCCGCACCAAAGAAAAAAGAACTCAAGAAAAGCCTCGATGAGGTCGACCCCGAACTCGTCGAGACCTTCAATAAACTCGGCATTTCCCTCGAAGAACAGAAACGCCTCGCCGGCGTTGCCGTCGACGCCGTCCTCGACTCCGTCAGCGTCAAGACAACCCACCGCGAAAAACTCGCCGAACTCGGCGTCATCTTCTGCTCCTTCTCCGAAGCTGTCAAAGACTACCCCGAACTCGTCCGCAAATATCTCGGCACAGTCGTCTCATACCGAGACAACTTCTACGCCGCACTCAACTCCGCCGTCTTCTCCGACGGCTCATTCGTCTACATCCCCAAAGGCGTCAGATGCCCAATGGAACTCAGCACCTACTTCCGCATCAACGCCGCCGGCACCGGCCAGTTCGAACGCACCCTCATCGTGGCCGACGATGACGCATACGTCTCATACCTCGAAGGCTGCACAGCCCCCATGCGCGACGAAAATCAGCTCCACGCCGCCATCGTCGAAATCATAGTCGAAGACCGCGCCGAAGTCAAGTATTCAACGGTCCAGAACTGGTATGCCGGCGACGCCGAAGGCCGAGGGGGCGTCTACAACTTCGTCACGAAACGGGGCCTCTGCCGGGGCCACCGGTCCAAACTCTCCTGGACCCAGGTCGAAACCGGATCCGCCATCACCTGGAAATACCCCTCCTGCATCCTCAAAGGGGAAGAATCGACAGGCGAGTTCTACTCCGTCGCATTGACAAACCACTTCCAGCAAGCCGACACCGGAACCAAGATGGTCCATATCGGACGCAATTCCAAGTCCATGATCGTCAGCAAAGGAATCTCGGCCGGACATTCCCAGAATTCCTACCGGGGCCTTGTCAAAGTCGTTCCGGGCGCCACGGGCTGCCGGAATTATACCCAATGCGACTCCCTCCTCATGGGCGACAACTGCGGCGCCCATACTTTCCCATATATCAACGTCGGCAACGATTCCAGCACGGTCGAGCATGAAGCCACAACCTCCAAAATCAACGAGGAACAGCTATTCTACTGCCGCCAGCGCGGAATACCGACCGAAGAGGCCGTAGCCCTCATCGTCGGCGGATACGCCCGCGAAGTCATGGCCAAACTCCCCATGGAATTTGCCGTCGAAGCCCAGAAACTCCTCCAGATCTCCCTCGCCGACTCCGTCGGTTAACCCCGAAATAGAATGATCGAAAGAATAGTAATAGTTGACCAGATTGACCCCCAGACTTTCTACGGGGTCAACAATTCCAATATCTCCCTCATCCGCAATCTTTTCCCGAAGCTGCGCGTCGCCGCCCGAGGCAATGTCATCAAGGTCCTCGGCGAGGAACATGAGACAGCCCTCTTCGAGAAAAAGATCAAGGAAATCGAGGCATACGCCTCAAAATACAATAAGCTGACCGAGGACGCCATCATCGACATCGTCCGCGGCGAGACCCCACGCAAGCTCGACGCGGAGGGCGTGATCGTCTACAGCCAGAACGGCCGCCCGATCTCCGCCCGCAATGCCAACCAGGCCCGGATGGTGAAGTCGTTCGGAGAGAACGACCTGACCTTCGCCCTCGGCCCCGCCGGAACCGGAAAGACTTATATCGCCATCGCCCTCGCCGTCCGCGCCCTGAAAAACAAGGAGTGCCGCCGGCTGATTCTGTCGCGTCCCGCCGTCGAGGCCGGCGAGAAACTCGGCTTCCTCCCCGGCGATATGAAAGACAAGATCGACCCGTATCTCCAGCCCCTCTATGACGCGCTCGAAGATATGATCCCGCCCCTGAAGCTGAAGGAATACATGGATTCCAACACGATCCAGATCGCCCCTCTCGCATTCATGCGCGGCCGGACCCTCAACGACGCCATAATCATCCTCGACGAGGCCCAGAACACGACGACCCACCAGATGAAAATGTTCCTCACGCGCCTCGGGGTCAATTCAAAGATGGTCGTCACAGGCGATGTCACCCAGATCGACCTCCCCCGCTCCGTCCGTTCCGGATTGCTCAATGCCCTCCGGATCCTCAAGGGCGTAAAGGGGATAGGCGTCATCGAATACGAAAAGAAGGATATTGTCCGCCATCCCCTTGTGCAGCGCATCGTCGATGCCTACGAGTCGAGGGAGAAGGAGGTCGAGGAGGCCGAACGCGCCGAGTCGACCGACACTACTGAAGATTAATAACCCTTTCCAAGAATACCCAACCCATGGTTAAACCAGGCGATACAGTCCGTTATCTCAACGAAGTCGGCGGCGGCGTCGTGACCCGCGTCGAAGGAAAGATAGCATACGTCGACGATGCGGGTTTCGAGACCCCTATGCAGGCCTCCGAACTCGTCGTCGTCATCCCCGCCGGCCACGTCCCCGCCTCCAAAGGCGCCAAACTGATGTTCGACCAGGAGGCGTTCGACACGGGGCGCACCGACAAACGCCCCCAACCCGAGCCGAAGCCGAAGGCCCCGGCCCCCGCTCCGGAGCCCCTCCCTGTCGAGGAAACCGAATATGGCGACGCCCTCAACATCGCGCTCGCCTTCGAACCCGCCGACATCAAGCGCATCCTTGAGACAGACGTCACGGCGATCCTCGTCAACGATTCCAATTATTTCCTCCGCTTCTCACTCCTCCGCCGCGAGGAGACTGCCGGGTGGACTCTCATCTATGAGGGGGAGGCAGGCCCCAATGAGCTCGTTGACCTTGCCGTTGTCTCCCGCGACCGGCTCCAGGAGTTTGAACGCGTCGTCCTCCAGGCAATCGCTTTCAAGAAGGGGAAGCCTTTCGAAGTCAAGAGCCCACTGAATGTCAGCCGGAAGATCGACCTGACAAAGTTCTATAAGCTCCATTCCTACCGCCCGGGCCTCTATTTCGAGACCCCGGTGATCGAGGTGCCCTTATACAACGAACCGGCCCCACGGCCGCGCCAGCAGCGCCCGGGCCATAATACGGCGAAACGATGAGCCGCTGGTGGTCCGCCCCGGCCGAGGCCCCTTCCGGCCGAACCGTCATCGTGACCGGCCAGGATTATCTCGACAAGATCCGCGAGAAGGGAAAGTTCATCTTCCGCGTTGAAATATCCTGGAAGTATGAAGCCCTCCCCGACGGAATGCCCGTCGAGCAGGATGCAATCCAGATGGAGAAGGCCACGGAGGCCTTGATCGAGACTTTCCGGAAGGATAAGGTGGCCTATCTTACCGGGATTTACACCGGCGACGGCTCCCGCGACTGGATTTTCTATACGATGAACCTCGCCATCTTCGGCAAGGTCCTCAACCGCGCCCTCGAAGACCTCGACCAGATGCCCCTCCGGATCGAGGCGTTCTCCGACCCCGACTGGGAGGAGTATTCAGAGATGAGAGCCAACACCTACATCCCTGAAACCGACGACGAGGCCTGACCTCAAGTCTTCACTCAGACAACTTATTTTATAAAATAACAATATGAAAAACTTTTTCTTAACCTTGATGGGTCTGGCCCTTTGCGGCGGCTTCGCCTCCGGCCAGGACATCGTCACGACCGACCCCACCCCCCTGCAGGAGGATGCGGAGAATGTCGTCATCTATTACCATGCCGACCTCGGCAATAAGAAACTCATGAACGTCCCCACCGACGAGCCTATCTACGCCCATACCGGCGTAAACGTTTCCGACGCGTCCGGGAAGGTGACTGAATGGCAGTATGCCCCGACCTGGGGCGAGAACGAGGAGAAATATGCCCTCTCATACGTCGGCGACTACACGTGGAAACTCGAGATCGGCAATATGCGCGAGTATTACGGCGTGGACCCCGAGGAGACCATCCATAAGCTCTGCTTCGTCTTCCGCAATGCCGACAATTCCAAGGAAGGAAAGACCGAGGATGGAGGCGACATCTTTGTCGACGTCCTCGACACCGGCTTCCAGCTTGCTTTCGCCAAGAGCATCCTCTACAGCATCGTGACCGACCCCGAGAAGAACATCAACTTCACGGCCACAACCACGGCCGAAGCCAACATCCAGATCGATGTCAACGGGACTGTCATCGGCGAGGCAACAGGGGTGACCACCCTCAAGTGCGGCACGACGTTCCCCAATCCCGGCGATTACGTCGTGACGGCCACAGCCACTGACCCCACAACAGGAATCACGCTAAAGCAGTCGTTCGACATGTGTTATCCCGAGCCCCCCGTTGAACTGACCCTCGACAAGGTCCCGGCCCTCGGACTGACCCGCAATGCCGACGGGACTTCCACATTCTGCTTCGCCGCCCCCGAGAAGGAGTATGGCCTCCTCGTCGGCTCCTGGAATGACTATAAAATGACCAACACCCAGAAGCTCGACTACGTCGACGTGATGATCGAGGGAGCACCCTTCCGCCATTTCATCATCACTCTCCCCAACGAGGTTGTCGGCGATGAGTTCTCCTATTATTATTGCATCGACGGCAATAAGTTTGTCGGCGACCCCTATGCCCTCCTTGTCCTCGACCCCTCGAACGACAAGTATATCTCCCCCGAGGTCTATCCCGATCTTCCGGCTTATCCTTCCGATAAGGTTTCCGGCAATGTCCCCCTCGCTTATTTCGCAGAGGGCATGCTCGATTATGATTGGAATGTCACTAATTTCAAGGGCGCCTCAAAGGATAACCTGATTATCTACGAGCTCCTGTTCCGCGATTTCACCGGCACGGAAGGCCTCGCAAAGGGCAACGGCACGGTCCGCGCCGCCATTGAGAAAATCCCTTATCTCAAGCAGCTCGGGATCAACGCCGTCGAACTTCTCCCGATCAACGAGTTCAACGGCAACAATTCCTGGGGTTACAATCCCAATTTCTATTTCGCAATCGACAAGGCCTACGGCACGCCGCAGGACTACAAGGAGTTCATCGACAAGTGTCACGCCGAGGGAATCGCCGTCATCCTTGACGTCGTCTTCAACCAGGCCGACTGGCTCCATCCTTGGTATGCTCTTTATTCAAAGAGCGCAAACCCGTTCTTCAACGCCACTGCGCCCCACGCTTATTCCGTGCTCAACGACTGGAACCAGGGTTATCCCCTTGTCGAGCAGCAGTGGAAGGATATGCTCAAGTTCTGGCTTTCGGAGTATAATGTCGACGGTTTCCGCTTCGACCTCGTGAAGGGTCTCGGCGATAACGATTCCTATCCCAATGCAGGCGATTCCGGCACGAACGCCTTCAACCAGAGCCGTGTCGACCGCATGAAACGTCTCCACGACGCGATGCGCGAAGTCAATCCGGACGCTTATTTCATCAACGAGAACCTTGCCGGCGCCAAGGAGGAGAACGAGATGGCCGAGGATGGAGAGCTCAACTGGCTCAACATGAACGACCCCGGCTGCCAGTTCGCCATGGGCTACAGCTCCAATTCGAGCCTCCTCGCAATGTGGGCTCCCAAGGCTTCCCGCACTGCCGGCTCCACTGTCTCCTATCTCGAAAGCCACGATGAGCAGCGCCTCGCCTACAAGCAGGATATGTGGGGCGTTGCCGGAGTGAAGGGCGATGACGCAATCAGCTGCCGCCGCCTCGCCGGAGCTGCCGCTCAGATGATCCTTGTCCCCGGATCCCACATGATCTGGATGTTCTCCGAAATGGGTAACGCCCAGAACACGAAAGATAACTCCGGAGGCAACAACACAAGCCCGAAGATCGTCAACTGGGATCTCCTTGAGAACCCGGCGAACTACGACCTGATGTATATCTACAGCCGTCTGATCTCCACGCGCCTCAACAACCTCGACCTTTTCGACACGGAGGCTGAAGGAAATTCCTACACGAACACCACCAGCGGCTGGAAGGCCGGACGCACAATCTTCGCCACAACTCCTGAAAAGGAACTTTACTGCGTCATCAACCCGAATGTGACCGGCAACATCGAGGTGACGGTCCCGTTCCGTTCCGACAACAATGCCGATTATACTGTCGCCATCGCCTGCGGCGGCTCCGAACCCCGCTTTGACGCCGAGGCAAAGACCGTTACCATCCAGCCCAACTGCATGGCTGTCTTCACCAATCTCAAGGTGGACGCCGTTAACGAAGTGGCTGATGCCGAAGCCGCCCGCGCTTATGGCGTGACCGGCGCCGTCCGCGTCACTGGCGCTGACGCCCCCGTAGCCGTCTATACGCTCGACGGCGCGTGCGTCGCAACCGCCCCGGCCGCTTCCGACATCACGATCCCCCTCCCCGCAGGCCTCTATATCGTCAAAGCCGGTAAGCTCGCAGCCAAAGTAATTGTTAAATAATCGGTTGGCAAACACGCTGAACTGTTAAACGAAACCTGCCAAACTGTTAAAAATGATTTGATAACGGCGTAACGACAAAAAATTTTCAAAAAATATTTGCGCCGTTATCAAATTTTTCATTACCTTTGCAGCGTTTTTGATAGCACGAAAACATTGTTTTATTATTTTAAATTTTTAGAGACATGAAAAAGATCGTTTTATCCCTCGCTGTTCTTTTCAGCATGGCAATGGTAAGCTGCGGTGGCCACAAGGCTGCTGAAGCTCAGGACACTGACACTGTAGTAGCTGCTGCTGAGGAAGTTGTAGCTGACTCCAACGAAACTGCAGCTGTTGCTGCTGTTGAGGCTGTTGACGGCGCAGACACTACTGTTGCTGTTGCTACTGAAGCTCCCGCCAACAACTAATTGTTGAGCAAAATCGGACAGCAAGACGAAAGTCAATATGAGACGGCGATTCGCTAACGCGTTTCGCCGTTCTCTTTTTATATAAGCCTTTCCCGCGCTCTTTTATCATTTTTCCCCTTTTTTTATTACCTTTGCAAAATCCTCTCCCCCGCAGCTGCAAAATCCTCCCGCTCCTCCGTCTACACTGTGCTGAGGGCGCAAGCCCGAAGTGAAACGTGTAGCCTTTTTGAATCATCCCAGCAGTAGGGACACGATAAATCGCGTCCGGGCAATGCGTAACTCATAACTCTGACCTCTGACTTAAAGAATAATGGATAAGAAGAAATTCAAGACCCTCGTCTTCGGCGCCCTCGGCGTCCTGATTGTCCTCATCGGCCTCATCGTCTGGCTGATCGTCAACGATTCCCGCAATGCCGCCGCCGTCTATGACGCCGAAGCCCGCGCCGATTCGCTCGCCATCGCCAACGACCAGCTCCTCCTCACAAACGAGTTCAACCAGCTTAACGCCGATTTCAACCAGTATGAGGGACAGCAGATTTATCTGAAAAACGACTCCCTCGTCCAGCAATATAACGAGGCCCGCATGAAAGTCGAAGGCCTTATCCGCGAGCTCGACGCAGAAAAACGCTCCCACAGCAAGGATATGGCCGCAAGCCGCGCCAAAATCAAGCAGCTCGAAGGGGAAATTTCCACCCTCAAGGGTATCGTCCGCCATTATCTGGAGGAAATCAAACGCCTCGGCGAGGAAAACGCAGGCCTCAAGCAGGAAATAGCCCAGGTCCAGGAGAAAAACCAGCAGCTTTCCACGCAGGTGACCCAGGCCACGGCCAGCAACGCCCAGCTGACCCAGACCGTCCAGCTTGCAAAGAAACTCAACATCACCAACGTCTCCTTCAACGCCTACAACAAGAAAGGAAAGACTGAAAAGAACATCACCAAGGCCAAGCAGCTCGGCGTCCATTTCACGGTAAGCCCCAACAACACGGCGGCCGCAGGGATGAAAACATTCTACATGCGCATTATCTCCCCCGAAGGGACTCTTCTCGGAGGGGGCGGCTCCTTCAAGATTGACGGCTCGACCGTCGAGGCCACAGCCCAGAGAGCCGTTGAATATGCCAACGAGGAAATGCCCGTCAGCATCTACTGGGATGTCAACACAACCCTCACCCCCGGCGACTACACGGTCGAAGTCTTCGCCGACGGCTACCGCCTCGCATCCCGCCATTTCACCATGAAGAAATAAGCCGGGAACAGGCTTGAAATATAGCTGCAATTACGCTTCGCCCAAAACATTTGCAAAACTCAATTATTTCTCTTAACTTTGCATCGCCGTGAGTCCCGACCAAGGGGCTGCGGATACGGATTGTCTTATGGTGTAATGGTAGCACTACAGTTTTTGGTTCTGTCTGTCCAGGTTCGAATCCTGGTAAGACAACAATCCTGATCAAGGAGATGGCTTTCCCCCGCGGGATTTCCATCTCCTTTTTTTCAATCTTAGAGCCTGCTCGGCTTTCAATCTTAGAGCCTCCTCGGCCCTCAATAAAAAACCGCTTGATAATATGGATTCAATTATAGAGTTCTTTCAAGGCCATCCCCTGATCCCGATCTTCGTCACTCTCGGCCTTGGCTTTTGGCTCGGCAAGCAGAAGTTCGCCTCTTTCTCCCTCGGCCCTGTTGCCGCGACCCTTATCGTCGGAATCATTATCGGCCAGATGGAGATTCCCGTTCCCGACATTCTGAAGACCATCTTCTTCCTCTTTTTCCTTTTCTCCGTCGGCTACGGCGTCGGCCCGCAGTTTTTCCGCGCTTTCCGGGGAAACGGATGGAAAATTGTCGGCTTCTCGCTCGTTGCTGCCCTCGTTAGCGCCGGCCTCGTGGTAGCCGCCGCCGAGATTTTCGGTTACAGCAAGGGCGTTGCCTCCGGCCTTTATGCAGGCTCCCAGAACGCCTCCGCCTCCCTCGGACTGCTGACCGACACAGCCAAGGAACTCCCCGTCTCCGAGGCAGAACGCGACAAGATCCTAAAGCTCATTCCTGCATGCTATGCGGCCACTTACGTTCTCGGGACGGTATTCACCGTCTGGTTCCTTTCCCGCATCGCCCCTTCGATGATCGGGGGCCTGAAGAAAGTGGAGCAGGATGTAGCCGATATGGAGCAACGCCTCGATGGAGGCGACGCGCCCCTTGGCCCTGGCCTTATCCCGGCTCGCCGCCCTGTCGTCTACCGAGCTTATGAAGTCGAGGATTCTTTCTTCGACACTCCCCGCTCTCCGGAGGAGATTGCCGGCTGGTATGCCGCCAAGGATCTGCGCATCGTCGTGGTCCGCGCCCGAATCGGAGGCCAGGTCTGCGACCCCTCGCCGGATGTCCGGATTGCCCGGGGCGACCGTATCGTCCTCGGAGGCCGTTCCGACGATATGTCAGCGCTCCCCTTTACGCCGGGACCGGAAGTGGCCGATCATGAACTTCTCAATTTCGGCGCTGAGCGAACGCCCGTGACCATCGCCCGGAAGGAGATCGGCGACATGACACTCGCGCAGCTCTGTTCGGAGGGGTTCATGGAACGCGTCGCAATTGCCTCCCTGAAACGAAACGGACTTTCAATCCCTGTCAAGGGGAATACGGAGCTCTGTGGCGGCGACGTGATCACGCTTGTCGGCTGGCCATGCGATGTGGCCGCCGCTGCCAACCGGATCGGCTATGCGGACCGCGACACAAACTCCACCGACATGGTGTTCCTCGGACTTGGCATTGCCCTCGGCTGCCTTGTCGGTTCTCTCTCCATTTCCATTTCCGGCATACCGATGGCCTTGGGCGTGAGTGTGGGCGCTCTCTTTTCCGGGTTGTTCTTAGGCTGGCTCCGGTCGCGGCGTCCATCTTTCGGCCATATTCCCTCTTCGGCCCTATGGATTATGAATAACCTTGGCGTCAACATGTTTATCGCCATCTTAGGGCTTTCCGCAGGGGCAGCCCTCGGCGAAGGGCTCAAGGAAGCGGGCGTGGCCATCATCGGGGTGGGATTGTTGCTGACATTCATCGGGCTTGTCGTCAACATTTGGATAGCGAGGAAGCTCTTCCGGTTTTCGCGTCCGGAGGTGTTAGGCTGCGTGGCCGGGGCGCGTTGCAGCGTGGCCTCGATCGGCGCCATCCAGAGTGCGTTAGGTTCCGATGTCCCGAACCTATCCTTCACGATCACCTACGCCGTCGCCAACATAACCCTCGTCTTCTCCTCCCTCATCGTCCTCTTCCTCGCCGGATAACCGGAAATCGCGTTCAGATCCCGGAGTATTTGCCGTTACCAAAAGAATTGGCTATCTTTGCAAGTGATAATATTTAGTCAGTATGTACAGCAGTGACCAACCAAATAACAATTTATTATCACTATTGGCCAACTTTACGATGACCACACCGGAGACTGTCGGCAAAGCCATTGCCGAGGATTTCCGTCGCCGGAGAATCGAGAAGAACATCACGCGCAAGGCGATCGCGGAAGAGGCAAAGGTTGCGCTCCCCAACGTAGCCCGGTTTGAACAGAAGGGTGAGATTTCCCTTCACAACCTAATCCGCCTTGCCCGCACATTAGGCTACACAGCCGAACTTCAATCCATCTTCTCCAAGCCCAAATTCTCCACAATGGAGGAACTCCAGCAAATAAACAGAAACAAATCCAAGAAGAAAGCCTACCCCACCAAACCAAACCTACCCGATGACCCCCATTAATTCCCTCGCAGTTTCCTTCCGTAACAAACCTGTCGGGACATTATCCCTCTCTCCCGACGGCTCCCGCTGCGTCTTTGAATATTCCCCCGAATGGTTGGCTACCGGGTTCAGTATTTCCCCTTTGGAGCTGCCTCTGAGGACTGGCCTCTTTGTAGCCAATCCTACTCCCTTCAATGGAAATTTCGGAGTTTTTGAAGACAGTATGCCGGATGGGTATGGCCGCTATCTTCTCAAAAAGACTTTGGCCGGACTCGGAATTGATGACAATTCCCTCACAGCAATCGACCGCCTCAGCATAGTGGGCCGAAACGGCATGGGAGCCCTTTGTTACAGTCCTGCCACGCACCTCCAACCGGAGGAGACCTCCTCAGATTTCGACTTGCTTCAGAAAAAGGCTTTGGAGGTTCTGAGAGAACAACAGGATAAGGATGCAAGCCTGTTGCTATATAACAGCGGCAACAGTGGAGGCGCACGTCCCAAAGCTATCTTTTCCGATGACGAGGGGCATTGGCTTGTCAAGTTCCGGCACACCTACGATTCCCGGAATATAGGAATGGAAGAATATCAGTGCAATGCTTTGGCGAGGAAATGTGGAATTACGGTTCCGGATTTCAAACTCATCAACGGGAAATATTTTGCCACAAGGCGCTTCGATATTTCTCCCTCCGGCTGCCGTCTTCATATAGCGACCGCCGGAGCCTTATTGGGCGTTTCGCATACGACTCCCATATTGGACTATTCCAATCTATTGGCATTGACCGGCTATATCACCCAGTCGGAAGAGGATGCGGAGGAGATGTTTCGGAGAATGGTCTTCAATTACAAAATCCATAATCGCGATGACCATAGCAAGAATTTCAGTTTTATGGTTGTCTTCCAGGAAGGGAAAGGCTGGCATTGGCGATTGGCGCCGGCATACGATCTAACTTTCAATAACGCAGGCTACAACGGTCAACACGCCACCTCAGTAAACGGAAAAGGCTTCCCAACCCCCGAAGACTTCCTAACAGTCGGAAAAGCCATCCAAATCTCCGAATCCCGTTGCCAAGAAATCATCTCCGAAATCGACGCCGTCCTCCCTGACCATTGTAAACGACCATGAGCGCAATAATATAAGATATTTAAGGTTCAGCATTCATTCTCTGACTATGTCCAAATAAAGTCATGCAAAGGGACAAAAATTGGAGTAAAAATTGTAGATTCTAAATCGAAGTGCAAAATTTCGAATTAGAATTTACATTATTATCCGTTTGTCTCATAAAATTGGTATCATTTACTCTTTTACACTTTGTCTTCTTTCTCACCGGAGAAAAGTATCCTATTGCGAATCCAAATTAATATTATTAACTTTGTAACAGCGGTTACTGTAACCGCTGTTACATTTCTATGAAGTTCTACGACAGAAAATTAGAAACAAAGACATTACGTCAGATTGAAAAAATGTCTCAAGAATATGCCCAAATGACCGTTCTGACCGGGCGGCGCCGTATCGGCAAGACCACATTGATCAAACACGCCCTGGATCCGGATAAGACCATTTATTTCTTCGTGGCGCGCAAAAGCGAGGTTTTGCTGTGCCAGGAACTGGCGGAAACCGTGCGCGACCGAACCGGGGAAGATCTCGGAGAATTCACTTCCATGGCGCGCTTGTTGGCAGCTATCATGAACCTTTCCAAGAGGAGGAATTTCACTCTTGTCTTGGACGAATTCCAAAACTTCAAATATGTCAATGAAGCCGTTTTCAGCGATCTCCAAAATATTTGGGATTCAAATAAGGAGGAGTCGCGAATTAATTTGGTCGTTTGCGGATCCCTGTATTCAATGATGACAAAAATCTTCGATGACCGTAAGGAACCTCTCTATGGCCGCGCCACCTCCAGGATGCGACTCCGGGCTTTCCCCCTCTCCACCTTGCAAGAAATCCTTGCAGATAACAATCCCGACTTCTCCAATGAAGATCTGTTGGCTTTGTATATGGTCACAGGCGGGGTCGCCAAGTATGTCGAGCAACTGGTTATGAAGAAGGCCTTCACAAAAGAAGCAATCATAGATGCGGTCCTGTCCTATGGATCCTACTTCATTGAGGAGGGGAAAGACCTCCTTTCAGATGAGTTTGGGAAAGATTACGGCAATTACTTTTCCATCATGTCGGCCATTGCTTCAGGGTTCAATGAAAGAGGAGAAATAAAGTCTTATACCGGCATCGAGGCGGGCGGCTACCTCGATAAGCTGGAGAAGACCTATGATTTGCTCTATCGCTACCGGCCATATCTTTCTTCGGAGAAAAGTCAAAATATGAAGTATGGGATTAAGGATAATTTCCTGAATTTCTGGTTTCGGTTTATCTACAAATATCGGAGCGCCGTTGAAATCGGCAATTTGAAATATGTCAAAGAGAAAGTGATGGCCGATTATGACACTTTCTCCGGATGGGTGCTTGAACGGTATTTCCGTCAGAAATATCGGGAAACTGGTATGTTCAATGTAGTCACAAATTATTGGGAAAAGGGAGGCCGCAATGAAATCGATCTGGTGGCCGTCAACGAGGCTGAGCGGGAAATAGTGATTGGAGAAGTAAAACGTAACCCAAAGCGGATAGATCTCCATGGTCTTGAGGAGAAAGCCCGTAACATCCTCGAGAAGCGCAAAGGCTGGAAGATCCAATTTGCCGCCCATTCCATTGAAGACATGAGCCAGGAATAGTATAGTAACTCACATTCCAATTCTGAGAGACCTCTCCAGCCACAAAAATTAAGCCGGAACGGGACGACCCCATTCCGGCTCTTTTTCTTGTCAGATTTCTCAGCAAGCGGCGATAACCTCGATCTCTACGAGCGCCTGCTTCGGAAGCTCCTTCACGGCAAACGCACAGCGCGCCGGATAGGGCTGACCGAAATATTCGGCATACACCTCGTTCATCGGCCCGAAAAGACTCATGTCTGCAAGGAAAACAGTGGTCTTCACGACATTCTCCAGGCTCGTGCCTGCCTCCGCCAATATGGCCTTCACATTCTCCAGACTCTGGCGCGTCTGGGCCTTGATCTCCTCCGGCATTGTGCCCGTGGCGGCATCAATCGGAAGCTGACCGGATACGAATACGAGGTTGCCCGTGCGGATAGCCTGGCTGTAGGGACCGATCGCCGCAGGTGCGGCCGTGGTTGCAATCTGTTGTTTCATGTTTGGTTTTTCTTTTTTAGATTTAGTGTTATTTCATTTGCCTTTTCAGACATTTTTAGCTTATCGAATTCCTTATCCCCCAACTATCCAGGCCTGGCCGCCTGTCACGACAACAATGGGGCCCGGGCCACCTAATTCCATGCCCTGAACGCTGCCGACTGTTCCCCGCGCGACCAAAATCCCTGCGGACGTCACGACAAGCACCGTTTCCTCCGAATCGGCACCCGAAATCTCCAGGCGCCCCCCTGAAATGCGCACTGTCACACCGCCCCCTTCGGAAACCTCGGGCGCCGAGTCGCCGATAAACCGGAAGCCCTGCCAGCCGACCGCGGCCTGATAGGCCGGGAAATACTCCTCCGGAACGTCAAGAATACACCGGGCCTGGGGAAATCCCTCAAACGACTCTTCCTCGCAGTCCGGAGGCTCAGGCAACGATATATGGACCTTCCCCAGCCCATCGCAACCGCCGAACACGCGCGTCCCGACCCATTCAATATCGTCCCCAAGCCATATCTCCCGCAAGGCGGAGCAATTCTCAAAAATCCTATTCCCCATCCCGGTCACGCCCTCGCCGAGCCAGACCTTCTCCAGCCCGTAACAGCACGCAAAAAGCGACTCCCCGCTGAGATCCGTCCCCGTAAGCGACAATTCCCTCAGGCCCGTCAAGCCGCTGAAACTGTAATCCCCCGGACGGCATGATTCCGCCAAGTCGACCGAGGTGACAAACCGGTTGCCCGCAAAAGCATAAATCCCGGTTTTTACGACATCATACGTCCCATCCTCCAATTCTACCTCGCCGGGAACCGCCAGGGTCGTCATCTCCGGCAGATAGCTGCAATCCGCCGCCAGAGCCTCCCCTCCCTCGGAAGGGATATAGACTATCCCATCAGCCATCTCCATCCGCGAAAGACCCGCCGGACGCTCAACGTTCCTGAACGCCCCATAGCCTTCCGCCTCCGGAAGCAAATAATTATGGGTCCCCTGCAATTCGGCAGCCCCGGCAGGCGCCGTCGCATCGAGCCAGAAAGCCTTCTGCGGCTTGGCCGCCACATACTGAGACATCACTGAATCCACATCCCCCCGAATTGCCAGCGAACGGAGCGACGTGCCCTGAAGCATCCCATAAGGAATCCTCCCTATCCCTTCGCCGAGACTCAGACGCAACAGGCCGCTGCATCCGCTGAAGGCGTATTCCCCGACTGACGCAACGCCATCGGGAAGCGTGACCGCCGCAAGCCCCGGACAATCCTTGAACATGAAATCCGGAACTTTCCTTACCCCTTCGCCGATCTCGACCGTGCGGAGCGTAGTCGGAAAGGCCGGATAATCAAAACTTCCGCACGCCTCCAATCTCTCCGCCTCTATCTGAAGGTCGTCAAGACCGAAACAATATCGGAAAGCCGACTCTCCGATGCTTCTCACCCCCGCAGGAATCCTGACCTCGCTGATATTGGCAAGGTTGGCAAAGGCATGCCCAGGAATCCGGGTCATACCCTCCCCGAGGATCAGCTCCTCGACGCAAGCAGGAAAGGCCGGGGCCCCGTTGTCGCCGCAATAATTGAGCGACGTCGCCCCAATGCTGACCCGACGCAACGTCTCGATGCCGCCGAACGCCTCCCCGCCGATCCATTCCATCGTCGCGGGTAGACTGACCGACTCAACATGCTCCAGGCCATAGAACGTAGAGTCGCCGACGCTCCTTACGGCATACGTCCTTCCCCCGATCACGGTCGTGTCCGGCAAAACGAGCGCCGTCCCGAACCCGTAAGTATATCCTTCCGCCGCAGCCCCGTCGGAAGTGACAGCTGTAAAGATAATCTCCCCCTCCCCATAGTCGCGGCTTGTCACATAGCAGGAGGCAACATCGACAGTCTTTCTTTTCACCATCACTCGCCGCACAATGCCGTCATAAAGCGTGGCCCGGTCGGACGACAACCCGTAACGCGCCCAGAAATCTGTGGCACGGTAGGCGACCCGTCGATCATCCACATAAACTTGATTAAAGGAATCCGGCAACGCCGATAGCCATAGGGTGTCCGTCTCGGCCGGGACATAGTAAAGCGGTTCTCCCCTGAACTTTCCTATCAGCCGGACTCCCGGCGCATCCGGGCGCAAAGTCTTCGCGAATCCGGCCGCAGCCATCATCGCCAACCCGACTATGCCGACAAGTATCAGTGGTAATCTTTCCCGCTTCATT
The DNA here is from genome assembly GCA_964480745.1 of uncultured Sangeribacter sp. Lineage (GTDB taxonomy): Bacteria > Bacteroidota > Bacteroidia > Bacteroidales > Muribaculaceae > Lepagella. Next base: position 24,667 of record CAYZQA010000013.1, read on the forward strand.
CCGCAAATATAATATATTTACGCCTTATAGAGTATATTTACGCCTTACTTCCCGCCTAAAATTTTAATTTCCTATATTTTTCAAGCATTTTGACCAGCCGTATCCCCCCCTAGAAGGGGTCTCCAGACGCAGACGCCGGAACACAATCGTGGCCGACAGGGCCGCAACCAAAAGCGCCACATCAAAACTGAAATAGACCCCGACATTCCCCATATCCAACACCTTCGCGAACACCATCAACACCGGCACTCCAACTACGATATAACTCCCTATCCCGATCCAGAGGAGAGGTTTGACTTGCGATGTCCCCCGGATGGCATTGCAGAATGTCAGCTGGATCGAGTCCAGATATTGATACAGGGCCAACGGAAGAATCAGCGACACGGCCGATTCCACAACCGCCGCATCGGGCGTGAACACCTCCAGGAGCCTTCTCCCCCCGAAGATGAATATGCAGCTCGCAAGCGTGGCCAGCACCATGTTGATATACATCCCGCTTCGCGCCGTCCGCGACACTCCGGCCTCATCCCCGAGGCCCGTATAGTTCGCAACGCGCACTGCCACCGCCACCCCGAAACTCATGAAAATCATGAACCCTAACTGGCCGATCGTGTTCATCACCTGGTAGGCAGCCAGCTGGATCGTCCCGAACCAGCCGCAGACAACCGCGCCCACCGTCCATAACGAACATTCCACACCGCTCTGGATCATCACAGGATAGGACGTCACCCAGACTTTCCGGCGGATCTCCCCAAGGCATCGCGCCAGACGATAACCGGACGCACACTCCCTGTAGCGGCGCCAGATAAAGACTACGGCCATTATGCCCCCGGCAGCTATCAGACGCGCCATAAGCGTCGCCAGCCCGGCCCCGGCAAGCCCCAACTCCGGGAAGCCGTACGCTCCGAATATGAGAAGACGGTTGCCCAAGATATTGACCGCCACCGACAAAAGCATGACCCACATCGGCGTCGCCGTATCGGTCATCCCGTTGGCCGTCTGCTGCCATGAATTAAAGACTGCCATCGGAAGAAGCGTGCAGAGTATGATCAGATAATATTCCCGGATGAGCGGCATCAGTTCCTCCGGCTGTCCGAATTTATCGAGAAAAAAATAGAGCGTCCCCATCACGGCTGTCAGAATGGCCGCGACGATGAGGTTGATCTGCAATCCTCCGCGGGCCACGCGCCCCACAGCCTCCGACTCCCCGCGTCCGAAAAGCGCGCCCGCAAGGGGAGTGATCCCGGCTGCGAGGCCCATCAGCATCACGCTCGGGATAAGGAACACCGAGTTGACAAACGCTGCCGCCGCAAGTTCCTTGACGCCATAATGGCCAACCATGATCGTGTCGGCAAAGCCTACCGCTATCACCCCGACCTGAGTCAGCATCACGGGAAACCCGAGACGCAGCAACGCCCCGATTTCGCCATGCCGCCTCATAACCTTTGTCATATTGTCAGATTGTCAATTTGTCATTTTGTCCGGGTGGTCTCGCTTTGCAGTGTCCCGGCCGACTTGTTAATATAAAAACGCCCCCTGCAAAATTTTATTCGCCAATAACGAAAAAAGATATTAATTTTGTGTTTTGATATGGAGGAGTCCCGAACTCCCCTCTCCACTATTCATTTCAACAATGACTATCACTGCAAGATTTACAGGCCATATCGCCGCGGCATTGCTTATGCTTTCCCCCCTCGCCGCCGGCGCGCGGACCATCAGCCTCGATTCATGCCGCCACATGGCCCTGTCGAACAACAAGACCATCCGCATGGCCGAGGAAGCCATCCGGGGCACTGGCTATGACCGTAAGGCAGCCAAAGCCGCATACCTCCCCGGAATCGACGCCTCCGCAACATATCTCTACAACCAGCGGACAATCAATCTCCTTTCCGAGGATGCCAAACTCCCGACTATGTCCTTCAACCCGGGGACCGGGAAGTTTGAATGGAACATCCTGACCGACCCCTCCGGAAACCCTATCCTCAACCCCGACGGCGGAGGATATATCCCGACTGAGGTGGCCGTCATCCCGAAAGACGCCATGAGCTTCGACACCCACAATATCTTCGCCGGAGCCATCACGCTGACCCAGCCCGTCTTCATGGGCGGAATGATCAAGGCCCTCAATGACATCGCCGGATATGCCGAAGCCGGAGCCAAGGCGGCCCGCGATGCCGTGGTCCAGGACGTCATCTACGGCGTCGACCAGGCCTACTGGCTCGTAGTCTCCCTGAAGGCAAAGGAACGCCTCGCCGAGAGTTTCGTTGAGCTCGTCGATTCCCTTCATTCCAGCGTCGAGGCCATGCTGGAGGAGGGTGTCGCAACACGCTCAGACCTCCTCACGGTCGATGTCAAGCTCAACGAGGCCCGCATCATGCTGACCAAGGTCCAAAACGGCCTCACTCTCTCCCGCATGGCCCTCGCCCAGGTCTGCGGGATGCCCCTCTCGGAGGAGTTTGAACTCGTCGACGAGTCCGAAACGGCCAAGGAGGTCTGCCGGACTTCCCAGCTTCCCGACATGCAGGAGGTCTACGGACGCCGCTCCGACCTTGACGTTGTCCGCCAGGGTATAAACCTCCTCGAAGGGCGCGAACGACTCGCCCGCGCCGCAATGCTCCCCAAGATCGGCGTCTTCGGCGCTTACGAGTTCTCGACCCCCAACCTCAACAACGGCTTCAGCAAGAAACTCGGCGGAGGCTTCTCCGTCGGCGCCGCCGTCACAATCCCAATCTGGCATTGGGGACAGAACTTCAACCATTACCGCGCCGCCAAGAGCGCGACCAACGCCCAGCGCATACTCCTCGAAGACCTTGAGGAGAAAGTCAACCTTCAGGTCACGCAGGCCCGCTTCCAGTTTGACGAAGCTTTCAAGACCTACGATATGACCGTCAAGAACCAGACTTCCGCCGCCCAGAACCTCGAGAACGCCCGCATCGGCTTCTCCGAAGGCGTGCTGACAACAAACGACGTCATCCTCGCCCAGACCGCCTGGCTCCAGGCCCATTCCGAGAAAATCGACGCCCGCATCGCCATCCGCCTCTGCGAGGTCTATCTCGACAAGGTCCTCGGAACTCTCAATCCCTAATCCGCCATTCATCCATCAGCCATGAGCAATAACCCCAACACACCCGCAACTCCCATCGGAGCTCAGGATCCCGAGGCAGTTTCAAAGAAAGATAAATCCCTCATCCTGACCATTGTCATTATCCTCCTTGTCATCCTCGGACTCGCCCTCTTCGGGTTCCTCTTCATCAAGCAGGGTCCCTACACAGTCCAGGGTCAGGGAGAGGCCTCCGAACTCCGCATCTCCGGCAAACTCCCCGGACGCATCGCCGAGATCTATGTCGAGGAAGGCCAGCACGTCAAGGCCGGCGACACGCTCGTCCACATCATCTCCACCATCGTCGACGCCCAGCTGACCGAGGCCGAGGCGATGGAGCAGGTGGCCCGCGCAACAGAGCGCAAGGTCGACGCCGGGACGCGCTCCCAGATCATCCAGTCGGCCAAAGATATCTGGCAGCAGGCCCAGGCCGCTTCCGGAATCGCCGAGAAGACCTACCGCCGCATGGAGAACCTTTTCCAGAAAGGCGTCATAAGCGAGCAGAAACGCGATGAGGCCAAGGCCGCATGGGAGGCCGCAAAGGCCGGCGAGAATGCCGCAAAGAGCAGCTATGAGCTCGCAAAGGCAGGGCCCCAGGAGGAAGACCGCTCCGTGGCCAGCTCGATGGTGACGGTCGCCAAGAGCGGCGTCAAGAAGGTCGATGCCCTCCTTGAGGACCAGTACCTTGTCGCCCCCGCCGACGGGGAAATCACCGTCATCTACCCCAACGTCAGCGAACTCGTCGCCACCGGGGCTCCCGTGATGACTCTCCAGAAAGACGACCACTGGGCCGTCTTCAATGTCCGCGAGACCATGCTCAAGGATATAGCCGTCGGAACGGTCCTCCGCGTCCGCATCCCGGCCCTCGACAAGGAGGAAGACATGCGTGTCTTCTACATCAAGGACCTCGGGACGTATGCCAACTGGCAGGCAACCAAGGCAACCGGCGATTACGATGCACGCACATTCCAGATCAAGGCCCGCTCCGACAAGAAAATCGAGAATTTCCGCCCCGGAATGTCGGTCATCTATCTCGGCATCAAGGATAACGCTTCCGACAAGAAGGATTCCGACAAGTAACCATGGCTGTCGAACTTTCCAAGGATAGCGCCCCCCGAAAAGGGATGCTCCTCTCCTCCGGCGTCCGCGCGATCATGATCCGCTCCGTGATCCAGATCGTGCGCCGGCCCCTCATGTGGATTGGATTCTTCGGCATCCCCCTTTTCATGTTCCTATTCATCACGTCCATGATGCAGGACGGGCTTCCGACGCGTATACCCGCCGCCCTCGTCGACCGGGACGGCACGCAGCTCTCCCGCCAGATAACGCAGACTCTCGGCGGGATGCAGATGGTAGACATCGTCAGCACCCCCCAAAGCTATACAGAAGCCCGACATGCCATGCAACGCGGCGAAATCTACGGCTTCTTCATGATTCCGGAAAATTTCCAGAGCGACCTCATGGCGGGACGCAAACCGGGGATTTCGTTCTATACCAACACGACTTTCTTCGTCCCCGCTTCGCTCCTCTTCAAGACTTTCAAGGCCACGGCCGTCTATACAAAGGCCGGAGTCGCCGTCGAGGTTGTCCAGTCGGTCGGCGTCGACCCTGAGACTGCATCCCCCCTCCTGCAACCGATCAACATCCAGTCGCGCGGCATAGGCAACCCGACGCTCAATTACGGCATCTATCTCGGCAATTCCTTCATTCCCTGCACGCTTCAGCTGATGATTCTCCTGATGACAGCCTTCTCCCTGGGCCAGGAAGTGAAGTACGGGACATCCCGCCGACTCATGAAGATGGCCGGAGGCTCCCCCGTGAAGGCAATTTTCGGGAAGCTGTTGCCCCAGACTGTGATATGGTGGGTGATCGCGATCTTCATGGCCGCCTGGCTTTTCAAGTATGAACATTATACGATGCAGGGCTCCTGGTTCTGGATCATCCTCTCCGAACTGATGTTTGTCGTCGCTTGCCAGTGCATGGCCCTATTCCTCTTCGGCCTTCTCCCCAACCTCCGTCTCTCCCTCTCGGCAAGCGCGCTGCTCGGCATCCTGACCTTCTCCCTCGCCGCCTTCTCCTTCCCGGAGCAGTCGATGTATCCGGGAATCGCCCCCCTCAGCTGGATCACGCCCGTCAGATATAACTTCCTGATATATTCCGACATCGCCCTCAATGGTCTGGGCGTCTACTACGCGCGCATCTGGTTTGCCGCCTATATCGTCTTCATGTTCCTTCCGCTGTTCGTCATCCGGCGGATCGGCCGCGAGCTCAGCAACCCCATATATGTGCCCTGATTCATTATGAGAAGATTAAAAAATTGCATACTCGGTCTTTTCGACGTCTACTGCCGCGAGTTCAAGCTCGTGCTCAGCGACGCGGGCATTATCCTCTTCTTCTCCTTTCTCCCGCTCGTCTACCCGATCATATATTCGCTGATCTATAACCCGGAGCTTGTCAAGGATGTCCCCCTCGTCGTTGTCGACAACGACCGCACTCCCCTGAGCCGCGAACTCGTCCGGAACCTCGACGCCTGCGACCAGGCTTGGGTGAAAGGATATGCCGCCGACCTCAACGAGGCGCGCCATGCGATGGCCTCCAAGGAGTGTTTTGCCATCCTTGAGATCCCCGAGGGAATGGAACGCAAGGTGGGACGCGACGAGTCGGCCCCCGCCGTGATGTATTGCGACATGACGCTCCTTCTCCGCTACCGGGGATTCCTTGTGGCCGCCACCAACGTAATGCAGGCCATGGGGGCCGAGCTTCTCACAGAGAAAGTCAACGAAGTCGCCCCCCTCGCCGAGACCCTCGTCACAGGCGACCTCCTCAATATCGAGAACATCAACATGGGTAACATCCAGGGAGGCTTCGACACATTCATCATGCCCGGCGTCATTATCCTCATCCTCCAGCAGTGTATCATCCTTGCTGCCGGAATGGCCGGAGGCGCCAAGCGCGAGCGCAGGCGGCTCACCGGGTATAATCCCGTCAACATGACCCATTCGGTCTTGGCCACGATGATCGGCCAGGCCCTCTGTTACATCACGGTGCTCGCCCTCCCGATCATCTTCATGATCCATTATGTCCCGCTGATTTTCTCTTTCCCGATGGTCGGGAAGACAATCGAGGAAATAGCGTTCATCCTCCCGATGGTCCTCGCCTCGGTCGGACTCGGCCTGACGTTCCAGGCCTTCGTGACCGAGCGTGAAGCCGTCTTTGTCAGCTGGGTCGTCACCTCGCTCGTCTTCCTCCTGCTCTCCGGCCTCATCTGGCCGCGATACGACATGCCCCAGCCTTGGCACGCACTCAGCGCCATCTGCCCCGCAACATGGGGCGTCGAAGGATTCGTCAAGATGAACGCCAACGGCTCGACGCTCGCCCAGGTCCGCACCGAATATATCAACCTCTGGATCCTCGCCGCCGTATGGTGGACCGCCGCCTACTGCGTCCAGCGATGGGTCGTCCGCCCCGCCGAACTCAAAACCCATCCCTCTAACTCATAACCCCCTCCAACGCGGAGCCGGTTTGTCGAAGGTGAAAATCCCTCATAACTCTGACCTCCTAACTCTGACTTAATTGAAAGATCTCTTCCTGTTCCTCCGCAAATACGCCGGGAAATATAAGACCAACATAGGGCTCAGCATTCTTTTCAATCTGCTGACCACTTTCTTCACGCTCTTCTCCTTCGCCTTCATCATGCCGATCCTCCAGATGCTGTTCGGCCTCGACACAACCGAATACCATTACATGGAATGGGGCTCGGGCTCGATCAAGGATGTGGCGATGAACGATTTCTATTGGTATGTCTCCCAGATGATCCACTCCCGGGGCGCCTCCATGACCCTCGGGATCCTCTGCATCATGCTCGTCGTCATGACCGTCTTTAAGGTCCTGACCGCATATTTCAGCGAGTTCTTCACCCTCCCCCTCCAGAATGGCGTCATCCGCGACATCCGCCGCGAGATGTATGACAAGATCGTCTCCCTCCCGATCGGCTTTTTCACTTCCGAGCGCAAGGGCGACATCATGGCCCGCCTTTCGGGCGACGTCCAGGAGGTCCAGCAGTCGGTGATGGCCAGCCTCTTCTCGCTCGTGAAGTATCCGATCATGATCATCGGATGCCTCGGCATGATGATCCTCATTAGCTGGAAACTGACGGTCTTCGTCTTCATCATGCTCCCCTTCGTCGGCCTCGTCATGGGCCGCGTCGGCAAGAAGCTAAAGGCCAAGAGTCTGGCGGCCCAGAACAAGTGGGGCGACATCCTCTCGAACACCGAGGAGACAATCGGCGGCCTGCGCATCATCAAGGCTTTCAATGCCGAGAAACTGATGGAGCGCCGCTTTGCAACCCAAACCCAGGATTTCTACCGCATCAACAACGCCGTCGGACGCCGAACGGCCCTCGCCCATCCCATGAGCGAGTTCCTCGGCACAGCCGCCGTCGGCATTATCCTATGGTTCGGAGGCTCGCTGATCCTCAATGGCCGCTCCGACATTGACGCCGCCTCGTTTATCTATTACATGGTCATGTTCTATTCGATGATCAACCCCGCCAAGGAGCTCTCGAAGGTCAGCTATACGATCCGCAAGGGTATGGGCGCCAAGGAACGCATCGACATGATCCTCAACGCCGACAACCCCATCAAGGATCCGGCCGTGCCCGCCACGCTTTCGCAGGAAGCCCGGGGGAAAGTCAGCGTGTCGCTCCGCAACCTATCCTTCGCTTACCCTGACAGCGACGGCCGGGATGTGCTCAGCGATATCAATCTCGACATCAGGCCCGGGGAGACCGTCGCCATAGTCGGCCAGTCGGGCAGCGGAAAGTCCACACTCGTCGACCTTATCCCCCGGTTCTGGGATGTCGAGCGTGGGGAGGTGCTTGTCGACGGAATCAACGTGAAGGATTTCCGCGTCAAGGATCTCCGCAGTCTCATGGGGAATGTCAACCAGGAGGCTATCCTTTTCAACGACACGATTTTCAACAACATAGCCTTCGGCACAGAGGGGGCAACCCCCGAGGCCGTCCGCGAGGCCGCCCGCATCGCCAACGCCCATGATTTCATCATGGCGACCGAAAACGGTTACGACACGATCATCGGCGACCGCGGAAGCCGTCTCTCCGGCGGCCAGCGCCAGAGAATCAGCATCGCCCGCGCCATCCTCAAGAATCCGGCCCTCCTAATCCTTGACGAGGCGACCTCCGCACTCGACACCGAATCCGAACGCCTCGTCCAGGAAGCCCTCGAGAAACTGATGCGCGACCGGACCACAATCGTCATCGCCCACCGTCTCTCCACAATCGTCAACGCCGACAAGATCTGCGTCCTCCGCGACGGAAAGATCGTCGAGACCGGAACCCACTCCGAACTCATCGCCCTCGGCGGCCTTTACAAACACCTTGTCGATATGCAGCAGGTGTAGTGACAAGTTATTAGTGACTAGTGACAAGTTATTAGTGACAAATTGTCAAATTGTCAAATTGTCAAATTGTCAAATTGTGAATTATGAATTGAGCATTGTGAATTATGAAAAATATAGCTGTCCTGACTTCCAATGATGCCCCGCGCGGCCTCGAACTCGCCACTTTCTTCAATGGCGGGGCGCGCTACCGCGTCGTCCTTCTGCTGACCGATAACAGCCATGCCCCCGCGCTGATGGCTTTCTCCCTGCTCGGCATCCCCGCCGCCTCCGCTTCCCCCGAGGAGTGGGCGCTCAACCCCTCCGAGCTGCTCCGCGCCCTGGAAGAGGCCCATGTCGACATCATTGCCCTCGATAATTTCAACACCCCTCTTCCGAAGGAATTGACCGACCGTTATGCCGGGAGAATCGTGACGCTCGATGAATCAACAGGCGCGCGCGAAATCCTCGCCCGGTTCCCCGACGAGTTCTCGACAGAAGGAGCTTGGGCCGACGCTCTCGGCATGGAGTTCGACCCCGAAACGGCCGCCACTCCTCCTGCCATACCCGTGCCCCCCGCTTTCCCCGGCGCTCAGCAGCACCCCTCCAACGTTCCGGAACCGCCCCGTCAGGCCGCTTTCAGACAAGGCCCCGCGGAGCCTCAGGTAAAGGAGCAACGTAATGGCGCGCCCGACAACCGTCCCATGCCGAAGACCTACCTGATATGGTCTGTCATCGCCACGCTCGTATGCTGCATGGCTGCCGGAATCGTAGCAATCATTTTCAGCGCAAAGGTCAGCTCCCGCTATTATGCCGGCGACTATGAAGGGGCCGAGCGTGCCTCCCGTATGGCTCAGGGCTGGATTATCGCATCCATCGTTGTCGGCGTCGTCACAAACGCTATCTATTTCCCCCTGACCCTCCTGTCGTGAAAGCCGCCGGAGGGAAGTCTCATATCCGTTCATTCTGGCCGGCAATCCTCATTGTGGGGTTGCTGCTCATCGGCGCCGCGTATTATTTCTTTGACCCCGCCTCTTCCGGGTTCGCCCCGAAATGCCCGGTCTACACAGTGTCGGGCTTTCTCTGCCCGGGATGCGGAAGCCAGCGGATGCTCCATTCCCTCCTCCATGGCGACCTGCGAGCCGCATGGGAGTATAATCCCTTTCTACTGCTCGCCATGCCCGTCATCGCGCTCTACATCTTCAGCGCCGCGACGCGCCGCCGATTCCCCACGCTATATGCGCGCCTGAATTCTCTCCCGGCCATCGGCTTGATATGCGCCGCAATAGTCCTCTGGACAATCCTTCGCAATATTCCCTGACAAGCTGGCAATAGTTCTCAATTTATGACTCCCATTTTCATCTTAGGATACATGGCCTCCGGCAAAACAACCTTCGGTCGGGCACTCGCCCGCGCGACGGGCCGCGAGTTTATCGATCTCGATTTCTATATCGAGCAGCGGTTCCGGACCTCCATCCGCGAGATTTTTGCCACGCGGGGGGAAGCCGCCTTCCGCGAGATGGAATCGGCGATGTTGCGTGAAGTCGGTGAGTTTGAGAATGTGGTCATAGCCTGCGGCGGAGGTACGCCCTGCTTCGGCGGCAACATGGACTACATGCTTGGCCGAGGATTGACAATCTGGCTCCAGGCGAGCCCCGAACGGATCGCACGGCGGCTACTGCTCAACCGAAGCCGCCGACCGCTGATGGCCGACAAAAAAGAGGAAGAGATCCTTGAAGAAGTAAAAGCCGGACTGGAAAAACGCCATGCCGACTACGCCCGAGCCGAAATAATCCACAGCGGAGAAAACCTCGAAAACCGCACCCAAATCTCCTCCGCCATCGCCGCCTTCCTCGCCCTCCACCCCCTCTGAAATGCTTCGATTTTGATTTAACCGAGGTTTTTCGTAATTTTGCCTCATAGCCCCAAGGCTACCTCCTCTCCTCTGTTCTCCTCCCTTTCCTCCTCCCTTTCCTCCTCTAACCAAACACCTCCGTAGTTACCTACCTAAACACCTCCCCCAACATGGACACACTCCACGACAACCATCCCGACACCCAAGAGCAAACCCTCGTCCTCGACGAACCGGCAAACGGAGTCCATATCGGCCTCCTCGGAAACTACGCCGATTCCGACGAAACCCGACTCCTGCTCACCCCCGAAGCCTGCGGCCTAATCACTTCCGCCGGCATCCCCGTCTCGATGGAATCCGGGGCCGGTGTCGACATCTCTTTCTCCGACGACGACTACGCCCGCTTCGGCGTCAAGATCGTCTCCCGCGAAGAAGCCCTCCGCTGCAGCGTAGTCCTCTCCTTCCTCCCCCTCAAAGCCTCCGACATCAAAAAGATGACCAAAGGCTCCGCCCTCCTCTGCATGATGGGACCCCGTATCTTCGAGGTTTCCACAATCAAAGCCCTCCTCTCCATGAAAATCTCCGCCGGATGCCTCGACAACATGCTCAGCCATCACGACGTCCCCATCTTCGCCGACATCATCGATGAAATCGACGGCCGCGGCTCGATAATGTATGCCGAAGACGCCCTCTCATACCTCGGCGGCGGGAAAGGCGTCCTCCTCGGTGGAGTCACAGGCCTCAACCCCTGCGAAGTGATCATCATCGGAACCGGCACGGCCGCCGTTGCCGCCGCTAACGCCGCCATCAGCACCGGCGCCCGCGTCGTCCTCATGGACAACGACATCTCCGCCATGCACCAGCAGAAACCTCTCTGCCACCCCTCCGTCGAACTCGTCGCCATCCATCCCCGAGTCCTCGCCAACCATGTCAAGGCCGCAGATGTAATCATAACCGGACCTACAACCCACCCCTTCGAGTTCCCCAAGACTCTCTCCGGATCCCTCAAGGACAACGTCTATATCCTCGACCTCACTGAAACTCACCCCTCCGTCTCCGTCCCCCGCACGGTCGCAATGGCCCTCTCCAACGTCCTGGTCAATTTCGTCAACGAAATGTCGATCAAGAACAACTTCAACGGAATGGTCTCAACGACCCCGGGCGTCCAATGCGGAATGGTTACATTCGAAGGGAAACTCGTCGACAAACTCGTCGGCTCCTACACCTCCCTCCCCAGCGTCGACATCCGCGTAATGCTCTCCGCAACCAACTGATCAGCCCCCTCCCGGCCGCTCTCCCCGCTAATCCCATACCCTGAATGCAGAATCAAGAGCCAACTGACCATCCCGAACCCTCCCCCCAACGCTGCCTGATCCATCTCGTGGCCGGAAACCGCTGGGGCGGCTCCCGTCAGTATGCTCTCGACATCTGCTCCCATTTCAAGGAGAAGGGCTGGAGAGTCTGCGCCGTCACCCGCGACGCCAAGGCCATCGACGACCGATTCCGCAAGGCCGGAATCGAGCTCCATCATGCCCCTCTCAGGGGACTGATTGACCCTTCGACCGCTTTCTCCATAGCCAAAATCCTCAAGGAGGTCCCCCCCGGAGCCGGAGTCATCCATGCCCACCGCTACCGCGACGTCTTCTCGGCCCTCGTTGCCAAACGCCTCGCCGGCAGGATGGACATCCCCGTCATTGTCACCCGACACACCGTCACCCCCGCCCGCGAGACCTATCTCCTGCGACGCGTCTACGCCAAGACCGACGCCCATATATTTGTCTCCGACACGGCCCGCGAACGCTTCCTCCACCCCTGGAGGTCGCGCAAATGCCCCATCCCCCCGGAGCGTATCCATGTCATCCACAATTCTATCCCCGTCAGCTATCCGGCCCCAGTCCCGCTCCCGGAACGAGGGCCGAAGATCGCCCTCTGCGCCGGAGCCGTCACGCCGGGCCGTGGCCTCGAAAATGCCATCGATGCCCTCGTATCCCTCCGCGACCTCAAACTGCGCCTCAGGATCGTCGGAAACGGTCTCCCCGATTACCTCGATTCCCTCCGCCGACGCGCCATGACCCGAGGGGTCATGGAAATGATCGACTGGCGGATCGGCCCCGAGCCGGCCCCCGCCCTCTTCGAGGATTGCCATTTCGGGGTTCAGCCCTCGATGGAACGCGAAGCCTTCGGCCTCGACAACCTCCGGCTAATGGCCATGGGACGCGCTCAGGTCTGCTCCCCCAACGGAGCCCAGAATGAGTATCTCCGCGACGGCGAGACAGCCCTCTTCGTCCCCCCGGCGGATTCCCATGCACTCGCAGCCGCCATCCGCCGACTCGCCACCGACACCGAACTCCGCGATTCAATCGCTGACGCCGCTTTCAAAAAATTTAATTCCGACCTCTCCTGGACCAATTTCATCTCCCAAATCGAAGATATCTATGGATAAGAACGCCTGCATATATGTCGCCGGCCATCGCGGGATGGTCGGCTCCGCTATCCTCCGCGAACTCCAACGACGCGGATTCAGCAATATCGTCACGCGAACCCATGCCGAGCTCGACCTGACCTCGCAGGCCGCAGTCGAGCAGTTCTTCGCCTCGGTCCGGCCCGATTATGTTTTCCTCGCCGCCGCCAAGGTGGGCGGAATCGAGGCCAACGACAAGGCCCCGGCCGATTTCATGTATGAGAACATGATGCTGGAGATGAACGTCATCAACGCCGCCTGGCGACACGGCGTCCGCAAACTCCTTTTCCTCGGCTCGTCATGCATCTACCCCCGCATGGCCCCGCAGCCGATGCCCGAAAGCTGCCTGCTGACCTCATCCCTCGAGAAGACAAACGAAGCTTACGCCCTCGCCAAGATCTCGGGCCTGAAATATTGCGAGTATCTCAACCGGCAATATGCTGCGGATTTCATCTCCGTGATGCCGACCAACCTCTACGGCCCCAACGACAATTATCATCCGACGCATTCCCATGTCCTCCCCGCCCTTATCCGCCGCTTCCACGAGGCGAAGCTGTCGGGCGCCGAGAGCGTTACGTGCTGGGGCGACGGCTCCCCGCTCCGGGAGTTCCTGTATGTCGACGACCTCGCCGATCTCTGCGTCTTCCTGATGGAGAATTATTCCGGAAACGAGACCGTCAATGCCGGAACCGGCAAGGAGCTCTCCATCCGCGACCTGACGGAGCTCGTGGCCCGTGTCGTCGGCTATACCGGCCGCATCGACTGGGACACGTCCAAACCGAACGGGACGCCCCGCAAGCTCCTCGATGTCTCAAAGGCCGCCCGACTCGGCTGGACCTACCGAACCGAACTCGAAGATGGAATCCGACTCGCCTATGAAGATTTCCTCAGCAATCCGATGCGCGCCGAACGCTGACCCTTCCCCCCGGAAGGCCATCTCCCCCCATTTCGCCGACCTCGCAACCGCCTGGTCGGTCTTCTTCATCCTTCTCGCCACCTATTGGCTCACTGTCCCGCCGACCGTAAGCTACTGGGATTGTCCGGAATATGTCACGGCCGCGTATACCCTCGAAATCGGCCATCCTCCCGGCAATCCGGTCTGGATGCTTGTCGGCCGCATCGTGACCATGCTCGCCCCAGGCCCGCAATATGCCGCCCTCGCCATCAACCTTTCCAGCGGACTCTTCACGGCTTTTGCAGCCTTTTTTCTCGCGCGCACAATCTTCGCGGCCGCCATCTACATTTTCCGCCGCAAGCGTCGCCATCCCAATTCTCTGACTTTCCAGGCTGCGGCCGCCGCGTTTTGCGGCTCGCTCGCCTTCGGCTGGTCGGATTCGGCATGGTTCTCAGCCGTCGAGGCCGAAGTCTATGCGATGTCAGTCTTCATGACCTCACTCTGCCTCTGGCTGATGGTGAAGTGGAGCGCAACGCCCGAGGGCCCCGCCGCATGGCGCCTCCTCGTGCTGATCGCTTATCTGTTCGGCCTGAGCATCGGTATCCACCAGCTTAACCTCCTCTGCATCCCGGCCCTGGCGATGATCTGGGGCATGAAGCGCGATATCAGGTCGCCCGGCAAGCTGCTCCTCATTTTCTTCCTTTCCCTTGCGGCCGTCGGGCTCATCCTGCTCGGGATGATGCCCTCCTCCATTGCGCTGGCCTCCATGTTCGAGCTTTTCGCCGTCGATTCCCTCGGCCTCCCCTTCCTCTCCGGAATTTGGCTTTACCTCGCCATCCTCGGCCTCTCTCTCCTCCTGGCCCTTTGGGTGACGGCCCGCTCCCGCCGCCGGGCTCTGCTCGCCGCCGGAGTCTTTCCGGCTATCTTCATGTCCGGACTTTTCATTTTCGGAACCCATTTTTTCGCGGGCGCAGTCGTTTCGGCGTTTGCCGCTCTTCTTCTTGTCCTCCCGAAAACATTCGTCGCTCGCCGGCTCAACCTCTGCATGTGGATGCTGACGATGCTTCTCGCCGGCTATTCCGCCTACGCGCTGATCCCCATCCGCGGCGATATCCCCTCCCCTTCCAACGCCGCCATGCCCGGCAATCCTTTCTCCTTCGCCGCCTATCAGGCGCGCGAGCAATACCCATCCAACCCCCTCTTCTACGGCCAGACGCCATATAGCCGCCCGATGTATGAGGAGGAACTGGATGGGCAACCCTGCAGTCTCGATTCAAAACCAAGATATGTCCGCTACCGCCTCGCCAAGGGAACCCCGACAATACGCCCCTTCGAGAAGGCCGCTTCCCCGGGGAAGCTGTCAATGCTTGCAGGCGAAGATTCCCTCAGGATCCTCTCCCTCCGGGAGTCTGGGGGGAAAGGATATGTCGTGACGGGCCACCGTCTCGCACCCGTCCTTACTCCCGAGCTTAACGCTTTCCTTCCGCGCATCACGAGCCGCGACCCGGCCGACCTTGAGTCCTACCGCTCATGGATCGGCATGGAACCCTCGACAATGGATTCCGTCCGCGTGTCGGAGACGTTCGATTCCCTCGGCAACCCCGTGGCGAAGATCGGACCCGACGGAAAGCGCCACCCGGCCATCTCCTTCCGCCCGACCCCGCTGCAGCATGCCCAATGGTTTGCCGCCTACCAGGCCGGCTACATGTATATGCGTTATCTGATGTGGAATTTCTCCGGTCGTCAGAACGACATCCCTTCGCAAGGAGAAGTCCAGCATGGCAATTTCATAACCGGTTTCCCGGCCATCGACAATGCGATGCTCGGCGCCGACGATATGTTGCCCCCTGACGCAGGGAAGGATAACCCCGGGCGCAACCGGTATTTCCTCCTCCCGCTGCTGCTCGGCTTAGCCGGCATCTTCCGCTTGCTTCGCGCCGGGCGGCGGGGAAAGCAGGTCTGCGGCGTTGTGGCCGTGCTGTTTGTGATGACCGGACTCGCAATCGTGGTCTATCTCAACCAGGGCCCCGGCGAGGCCCGGGAGCGCGATTATTCTTTCCTCGGCAGTTTCCTTGCCTACGCAATCTGGATCGGATTCGGCGCCCTGGCCATAGTCCGCGCGATTCCTTCCCGTTGGGGCGTCGTCATCCCCCTCGCCATCGTGGGCTGGATGCTATATGAGAATGCCGACGATCATGACCGCTCAGACAGGACGGCAGCTTCCGTCATCACCTCCAATATCCTGCGCTCGCTCGAACCGGACGCCATCCTGATTGTCGACGGCGACAATTATACGTTCCCCTTCTGGTATGCCATCGAGGTGGAGGGAGTCCGCCCGGACGTAAGGATCATCAACCTCGCCTATCTCCAGCTCCCCGATTATGCGGCCAATCTTATGAAAGACTGGCGCAATTCCCCGCGTCTCGCGACAACCCTGCAACGCGGCGACATCATCTGGGGCCGCTATCAATACTCTCAGATTGCCCCCGACGCCCGAGACACGCTCGATGCCGTCGAGGCCCTCCGCCGTTTTCACGCCAACCCCGACGCCGGCTTCCCCGCCCCATATCTGAGGTTTAATTCTCAGGATTCCTCCGGCTCCTCTCTCGCCTCTATCTCCCCTCTCTCTCCTCTCCTCCCCGATTCTTCGAGCGTCAACACTGTGCTGAGGGCGCAAGCCCGAAGTGGGGAGTCCCCTCTCTTCCCGGCTAAAAATCTATCGAGAAGCGGAGCCTCAAGGCAAATAGATTTCTCGCGCCTGATGCTCTTCGACATAGTCGCAACAAACGCGGCGTCCTCACGCCCGAGGCCGATATATTGGCTCCGCACAATCCGCAGCGACGGCCATATCCGCCTCGCCGATTTCTCCGACGAATGGCTCTACGGAGGCCGCTTTGCCGACCCGGGCTCCACCACGGATTCAATGCTCCTTCGAGAAGCCTCTTTCGTCCGAACGCCCAACCCGATCGGAAGCGAGCCCTACATGGACCGCACGCCGGCGCGGCAGGTGGCAGGCCAGCGCTGGGCACTGATCCGCCTCGCCAAGCGGCTCCTCCGCAACGGCAACCTTCCCGAAGCCGACCGCATAGCGCGTCTGGCCGACCTGCCGATGGGAGAGGCCCGCAGTTCCTACGGCAATTTCCGTCAGGGCGACTCGCTCATCAATGCCCGCACGGAACTCGGCGAGCTGCTACTCGACCTGGCCGACAGCATCGAACGCGCCGACAGCAGCCAAATCCGGCCCGGCCAATTGCAGCGCCTTCGCCGCCTCGCGCCCGAACTGCGTGCCCGGGGCCAAATCCTCCTCCAGCGCGAAGAAGCCCAGAAAGAAGCCTGGCGCGCCTACCGACGCGCCCTCCCCCCGCGCCTCCGCCCCAAAATGGCCCCCACCGAATAAACCAGCATTGGAAAATGGTCAGCAGGCGACTTTTGCATTCGTCCGATTTCTTGATTATCTTTGCAGCAAACTGAATTATCTTTGCAGCAAACCGACCGAGGAATGAAACAGTTAAAATATCCCATTGGCATTCAGACTTTCCCGAAAATTATTGAGGAGGGCTATCTCTACGTCGATAAGTCCAGATTCGTCAAGGAACTCCTCGATGCCGGTTCCTATATCTTCCTCAGTCGTCCAAGACGCTTCGGGAAAAGCTTGTTGCTTTCAATGCTGCATGCCTATTTCGAGGGCCGAAAAGAACTTTTCAAAGGCCTCGAAATTTATGATATGGATGTCGACTGGACCCCCTCCCCCGTGCTCCATTTCGACCTGAACGCAGAAAATTACCTGCTTCCGGGTGGCCTGGAGAATATCCTTGACCGTCAGCTGCGACGTTTTGAGAACATCTACGGGGCAGACCCCCGCGACACTACACCTTCCCAACGCTTCACAACCCTCATTGAAAACGCCTCGCGCCATACAGGACGCAAAGTCGTTATTCTCGTTGATGAGTACGACAAGCCGCTGCTTGGGCTGGAGGAAAACGACAATTTGTTCATTCACAATCAAGCCCTGCTCAAAGCGTTCTTCGGCAACCTGAAATCAATGGATCGCAATATCCGGTTCGCTATCCTTACCGGTGTGGCCCGTTTCAACAAAGTCTCAATCTTTTCCGATCTCAACAACCTCAACGACATATCTCTCTCCGAACGGTTCGCCGAAATTTGTGGATTGACAGAAGAGGAGCTGACCGCCACCTTTGCCGAAGGAATTAGAAGCCTTGCTGAAAAACGGGGTGAAGAACCCTCCGAAACCCTTCAGGCCCTTCGGTCTTTCTATGACGGATACCTTTTTTCTGAGGAAGGGCGCAAAGTCTATAACCCATACAGCGTAATCCTTGCCCTAAATAACCGGCGGATTGAACCGTACTGGTTTGAAACCGGAACACCCACTTTCCTGGCCAAACGAATCAAGGAACGGGGAATAGGCTTCACTGACCTTGACGGAATCCGCCAGACCCGCGAAGACCTCCTCTACTCCAACCCCGGGACATCAACGCCGGTGTCACTCCTTTTCCAGACCGGCTATCTTTCCATCGACCATTACAATGAGGAACTCCAGGCCTATTCCCTGCGATTCCCCAACCGTGAGGTGGAAACAGGTTTTGCCAGACAGCTCCTTCCGCTCTATGCCCCGGAGGTGCTTGCTGCTTCTGATGGCCTTTCATTTCTTGAATTCCGTCATGATCTCTCCCACGGCGATCCCGGACAGTTCATGCGCCGCGTGGCAACTCTATTAAAAAATTTCCCTCCAGGCAAGTATAACGAGAATGTCTATAGAAACCTTCTCTATATGCTCTGCATAGTCTCGGCAACGGAAGCGCAGCCGGAACGCCAAAGCTATAAGGGGCGTTCAGATCTTGAGGTCTACACCCGCAATTTCATTTACGTTTTCGAGTTCAAATATGACAAATCTCCCGATGAAGCGATGGCCCAATTGCTCGAACGAGATTATGCCGGCCGATTCGACATGGACTCGCGTAAAGTATTTCTCATCGGCGCCTCCTTCTCCGACCGACCTTCCGATCGCGGACTATCCGGCTGGCAAATAATGGAACTGCAATAGCCGTTCCCCCCTTTTTGTAGTTCTATTTCCAAACATTCCCCCTTTTTCGCTTGTTCCTTTTATAAGAGCCCTCCTCCTCTCCTCCTCTCCCTTTTTTAGGCACGCTTTTTGCCTCATTGGCAAAGAAAAACATTTCCGTAGCTCATTCTTTACGGATATATAACCCAGATTTTCAGACATCAAGACTATGAAAAAGCAAGATACAGCTGCCCCTCGCCGACCAAAGAAGCAGGACCTGCAGCAAGCTATAATGGAGTTTCTCCAGTCAAAAAATAAACAGTCGTTCAATTATAAGCAGATCGCCTTCGGAATCGGGGCCACCTCCCCGCAAAGCCGCAACGACATCCTGAATATTCTCGACGAACTCGTTGCCGCCGATGATATCCTCGAAGTCGATCTCGGTAAATATAAAGCCAAGTCCAACCGCGGAACCGAGAACATCGGTTTCTTCGTGCGCCGTTCCAATGGCAAGAATGCCGTCGTCGTCGACGACGAACAGATCATGGTTGCCGAGCGCAATTCAATGCATGCCCTCAATGGCGATAAGGTCCGCGTCGTTGTCTCCGCCGCCCGCAAGGGTCAGCCCGCCGAGGCGAAGGTGATCGAGATTGTCGAGGCCAAGGACCAGCAGTTTGTCGGCACGCTCAAGATCGACCGCAACTATGCCGCGCTCGTCACGGATTCCAAGTTCCTCGCCGCCGACATCATCCTCCCCCGCAATGCCCTCAAGGGCGGAAAGAACGGCGACAAGGCCGTGGCCCGCATCACGCATTGGCGCGACGATGAGATGAACCCCCGCGGGGAAGTGCTCGACATTCTCGGCGTCAAGGGCGAGAACACGGCCGAGATGCACGCCATCCTTGCCGAGTTCGGCCTCCCCTATAAATATCCCGAAGCAGTCGAGAAGGCTGCCCTCAAGATCGGCCCAGGCATCACGGACGAGGAAGTCGCCCGCCGCGAGGATTTCCGCGAAGTGACAACCTTCACGATCGACCCCCGCGATGCAAAGGATTTTGACGATGCCCTCTCAATCCGCCAGCTCGCCAACGGCAATTGGGAAGTCGGCGTCCATATCGCCGATGTGACCCATTACGTCCGCCCCGGCTCGATAATCGACAAGGAAGCCCAGAAACGCGCCACGAGCGTATACCTCGTGGACCGCACAATCCCCATGCTCCCCGAACACCTCTCCAACGGCATCTGCTCCCTGCGTCCGAACGAGGAGAAGCTGACCTTCTCCGCCGTCTTCGAACTCGATTCGAAGGCCAATGTGATCAACCATCGTATCGGGCGCACCGTCATCCGCTCCAACCGGCGCTTCACGTATGAGGAGGCCCAGGAAATAATCGAGACCGGCAAGGGAGAGTTCTCCCGCGAGATCAAGGTCCTCAACGACCTCGCCAAGCAGCTCCGCCAGAAGCGCTATCAGGCCGGAGCCCTTGAGTTCGACCGCGCCGAGGTCCGTTTCGAAATCGACAAGGACGGCAAGCCCGTCGACGTCTATTTCAAGGAGTCGAAGGATGCCAACAAGCTCATCGAGGAGTTCATGCTTCTGGCCAACCTGACAGTCGCCGAGTCGATCGGCAAAGTCAAGGAGGGAAAGAAGGCCAAGACCTTCGTCTATCGTGTCCACGACAACCCGGATCCCGAGAAACTCAGCAACCTTTCGCTGATCGCCTCCCGCTTCGGCTACAAGATCAATGCCGACGGCTCTTCGCGCGAGGTCAACAAGAGTGTCAACCGCCTGCTGCGCGATGTCAAGGGGAAAGGGGAGGAGAATATGCTCTCGATCCTCGCTATCCGCTCCATGGCCAAAGCCACTTATACGACCGACAACGTCGGCCACTACGGGCTCGCGATGCCCTACTACACCCATTTCACCTCCCCGATCCGACGCTATCCCGACATGCTTGTCCATCGTCTTCTTGCAAAATATGCTGAGGGAGGCCGTTCGGCCGATAAGGTGAAACTCGAGGAGGAATGCCGCCACGATTCCGACATGGAGCAGCTCGCCGCAAATGCCGAACGCGCCTCGATCCGCTACAAGCAGGTCGAATATATGCGCGATCGCCTCGGAGAAATCTACGACGGCGTCATCTCCGGCGTGACGGAATGGGGATTCTACGTCGAGCTGAACGATTCGATGTGCGAAGGGCTCGTGCCGATCCGCGACCTCGCCGACGACTATTATGACCTTGACGAGAAAAACTATTGCCTCATCGGCCGCCGCCACGGCGCCCGCTACACGCTCGGCGACCAGGTGAAGGTCCAGGTAGCGCGCGCCGACCTCGAACGCAAGCAACTCGATTTTGCCCTCATTGACGACAAGGGAAACCCCAACAAACCCCTCGAAGAGCGCAAGCCGGGCAAGCGTCACAACCCCAAAAATCCGAAGGAAAAAAGACGCACACGCGCCAAACAACGGCAGTAAACCCTTAATAATTGTGAAAATTTCGGCCTGAAAGCCATATTTTCCGATTTTTGAGACAAAAAATTTTGTCAGCTTAGAAATAAGTTGTAATTTTGCATCGGGTGAGTCCTACACGACCAGCTCCCTATCGAATCCCCCAGATCTTGACCGAAGCAAGGGTAGTAGGTTGAGCGGTGCGATGCAGACAGCTCGCCCGCCTGCCTCTTTAGCTCAGTTGGCCAGAGCACGTGATTTGTAATCTCGGGGTCGTTGGTTCGAATCCGACAAGAGGCTCAAAATTAGTATTGGAAAGACAAGGATAATTGAAAAGATGGCAAGATTCACGTCGTGAGACGTTATGTAATTTTAATAAAAGCAATTAGAATAAGGCAGTTGGCGGTGTGTTTGTGAAAATACGCCGTCTAATTTTTTTATATCCACCCCCTTTCCATTCCCCCCGTTTTTAGTTATCTTTGCATCCTTATGAAAAATTATATCTGCAACGCGACCTTCATGATCGAATGTCGCCTCGAAGACAAATTCCTCGAATGGCTTCGCAACCGCAAGCCCGCACTCCTCACCGGTAACAACCCCGCCCGCCTCTCCGCCATGCGCATGGCCGGAGGCATCGACTACCGTCACGCCGAAGCCCAGAGCGTCGCCTTCCAGCAGGAGTTCCCTTCCATCGAGGGGGCCCAGGCCTGGATCGACGGCCCCCTCGCACAAGTCGCCGCCGACTTCGAACGCGATTTCGGCCCCCAGGCGATGGTCTTCACCTCCATCTTCGAATCCCTCCCCTTCTAATGCTTCCCGAACATAATTACGAACGAATAATCCTCGGAATCGACCCCGGCACGAACGTTATGGGCTATGGCCTCCTCGGAATCAACGGCAAGCGCCCCGAGGTCATAGTCCTCGGCGTCATCCAGCTCAACAAGTTCGAGAGCCATTACCTGCGCCTCGCCCGCATCTTCGAGCGCGTCCGCGGCCTTGTCGACCAATACCTACCCGACGAGATGGCGATCGAGGCCCCTTTCTTCGGCAAAAACGTCCAGTCGATGCTAAAGCTCGGCCGAGCTCAAGGCGTCGCCATGGCCGCCGCACTCTCCCGCGACATACCGATCGCCGAATACGCCCCCCTCTCAATCAAACAGGCCGTCACCGGCAACGGGCAAGCCTCTAAGGAACAGGTCGCAACCATGCTCCGCCGTCTCCTCTCGATCCCCGAGGAGAAAATCCCGAAACTGCTCGACGCCACCGACGCCCTCGCCGTCGCCCTCACCCATTTCTATGAAACCGGCAAACCGCAGATAGCCCGCGGACCCTCTTCATGGAAGGAGTTCCTCGCTAAAAACCCCGACCGTATAGCCCCAAGAAGAAAATGAAAAATCCCGAAATCATCCTCGCCACCATCTCCGGCCGCGACAAACCGGGCCTCACAGCCGCCCTGACCGCAATCCTCGCCGCATACGAAGCCGACATCCTCGACATCGGCCAGTCGGATATCCACCATTCCCTGTCGCTCGGTATCCTGTTCCGCACTTCGGCCGACCGCTCCGGCTCCATCCTCAAGGAACTGCTTTTCAAGGCTTCCGAACTGGAGGTCCAGATCCGTTTCTCCCCCATCTCCGCCGAGGCCTACGAGAATTGGGTTTCCCGGCAGGGTAAACATCGCTGGATCGTGACCATCCTCGGCCGGAAGGTGACCGCCCGTCATATCGCCCTCGTTGCCGAGGAAATTTCAAACCAGGGTCTCAACATCGATAGCATCGTGCGCCTCACGGGGCGTCCGCCCCTCGCCGCCGACGTCGATTCGAAGTCGAAGATGTGCATCGAGTTCTCTGTCCGCGGAACGCCCGCCGACCACGACCGGATGCAGCATCATCTGATGGAGGTTTCGGCCCGCGAGAATTTCGATGTCTCCATGCAGGAGGACAACATCTACCGCCGATCGCGCCGCCTCGTCTGCTTCGACATGGATTCGACGCTGATCGAGACCGAAGTTATCGATGAGTTGGCCGACCGTGCCGGTGTCGGTCCGGAAGTGCGCCGAATCACGGAGCAGGCCATGCGTGGGGAGATTGATTTCCATGAGAGCTTCAAGCGGCGCGTCGCGTTGCTGAAAGGTCTTGACGAGTCCGTAATGCAGGAGATTGCCGAGAGCCTGCCGATCACGGAGGGTGTCGAGCGGATGATGGATGTGCTCCACCGCGCCGGCTACAAGACAGCGATCCTTTCGGGAGGCTTCACCTACTTCGGCAACTATCTCAAGCGCAAGTTCGGTTTCGACTATGTCTACGCCAACGAACTGGAAATCAAGGACGGTAAACTGACGGGCCGTTACTTAGGAGACGTCGTAGACGGCGCCCGGAAAGCGGAGTTGCTGAGGCTGATAGCGCAATTTGAAAAGATTCATATTGAGCAGACGATAGCCGTGGGCGACGGTGCGAACGACCTGCCGATGCTCGCCACGGCGGGGTTAGGGATCGCCTTCCACGCCAAACCGAAAGTGAAGCAAAGCGCCGACCAATCGATCTCCACGATCGGCCTCGACGGCATCCTCTACTTTATCGGCTTCAAAGACTCCTTCATCGAATAGCCCGGGGAGATCAGCATAAACAATATCAGCCCGCAGTAGGGACGCGATAAATCGCGTCCCTGAGCCCTTGCGGATTTTCAGCCCCCTGAGGGTTTGTAACCCCCCAATTTGTACACTTTCAGCCGCAGTAGGGACGCGATAAATCGCGTCCTTGAGCCCGGGAGGGGCTCAACCATAGTTAACCGAGGGCCCTTGCGGCCCTCGGAAAAAGATGTCTCCTCAAAAAAACAACGACCCCGGAGAGGGTCGCACCATATACTGGAACCCAGGCGGAGTTCCAGCAATCCAGCCCTTGCAAGTTTGTAACCCGCAAGCTTAAACCATATTGAATCCAAATTTCTCAAAACAACTGCCAAATCCCACCCAAAAATACCAAATTTTGAAGAAATAATATGTTTTACAACATAAACCCTTGCAAAATCAATCCAAAACCCCTATATTGCGCCCAGAAACGAAATCTCCCTTAATCCACAACAACGCAAAGAATATGAAAATAAACGTCAGTATTTTATCTTTAATTCTTGCTCTGGCGGGATCATTTGGATTTTCTGTCATAGCCTTGGCAGAATCTTCCTCTGACAAAGACTCTGATAACCCTACCCTTTCGGAGATTGAGCCGGAAGAGGAAAGTTTTTCGATGTTTAAGGAGGGATTAAAATTCACATACATTACTGTGGAAGATGCCCGCTCCTTCTCCTCAATGGTGTCTTCGAGTATAATGGAAGGAACTACCATAAACTCGTCTGCAATAAAATAGGACATGTTCACTTAGAGGGGTTCTATACTGAAATTGAACGCGTGGATATAGAATGGAGTCCGGAGGAAGCTGAGTTCCCGGAAATGGGGCTGCGCGAAGAGGATGGCAAACTATTTTTTCTATTACCGGAAGAATTAAGGGAAGATTCATACTGGAGCCATGCTGATAAATACTATGGCTATAATGTCCGGAATCATGGGTGGGAAATCCCCCTATGTGATTATAATTGTTCAGTCGGAGAATCTTTTCTTAGCTTCGTAGGGTTTTGGATCGAAGAACTCACGGTTCAGGAAGTCCAGGAAGTGGAAATCTGCGGTAAGAAAAGAAAAGGGTTCGGCCTTGACAACGGTAGTTACTATCTGGATGGAAACTTGCCCTCGATCATCGAAGGCATAGGCATAGTGTCCGGGCTGCCATATGGATTGCAAGAACATCTAATGACCACAAAGCCCCCATTGAAAGTCTCCGGAATGCGAATGCCATATTATGATTGGTGGCCTTTCCCGAGTGGCATGCCATACAGACTATATAGAATCGAGGACGAGAATGATAACATCTTGTTTGAAGACAATCCCTTGTTCAAGGTTATTACGGGCCTGGAATCGTTAGAGGGGGAAAATACGAGCATGGACCATACTGTTTACGACCTCCACGGCCAGCGAGTCAGTACCCCGCAACCGGGCGGCGTCTACATCCGCGACGGCAAGAAGTTCGTCTGGCCACGGTAACGAGCTAAATATAATCGAATTAAATCGCGTCCAGGGAAGATTTCTTTGGACGCGATTTATCACGCATCGATCCCTCCTCAGCTTGCGAAAATCACTCGCCCGAAACCGCCCCGGGAGCTCTGAAATTT